>JBBRFR010000005.1:0-29662 GCA_038241485.1 Burkholderiales bacterium | reverse complement strand
GGTCGTTGGTCAGTGCCGAGGTTGCGGCACCGACCGAGATGAAGAGCTTCTTCTTCTCGGCCGCCACCTAGGCCATGGCCAGGTTGGTGCCGGAGTTGGTGCCACCGATCAGCATGTCGAGGCCCTCGGTGTCGAACCACTCGCGCGCCTTGGCCGCAGCGATGTCGGGCTTGTTCTGGTGGTCGGCATAGACCAATTCGATCTTCTTGCCGGCAATGGCCCCACCGTGGTCGGCCACTGCCATCTTGACCGCCTCGACGCCGCCCGGGCCGTCGATGTCGGCGTACAGGCCCGACATGTCAGTGATGACGCCGATGCGGATCACGTCACCGGAGATTTGGGCCTGTGCGGGGGTGAGCGCTGCGGCGCAGGCGAGCGAGCAAGCGGCGGCGATGTTTTTCAATTTCATGGTGTCTCTCCTTGGGGGTGGGTGGGAGTTGTCAAACGCCTAGGTACTCATGGAGTTGTTCCATGCGAGCCGGCAGTTGATCTTTGGTGAACTCTTGAAGAATGCGGCCGTGTTCCATCACGAGGAAACGGTCGGCCAGCGGGGCGGCAAAGCGGAAGTTTTGCTCCACCATCACGATGGTGTAGCCCTGCTTGCGCAGAGACAGCACCATCTCGCCGAGCTTTTGCACGATGACGGGAGCCAGGCCTTCGGATATTTCGTCCAGCAGCAACAGCTTGGCGCCGGTGCGCAGAATGCGCGCCACTGCCAGCATCTGCTGCTCGCCGCCAGACAAGCGCGTGCCCTGGCTGCCGGCGCGCTCTTTCAGGTTGGGGAACATGCCGTAGATCTGCTCGATGCTCATGCCGCCCTCGCCCAGGCGCGGCGGCAGCATCAGGTTTTCTTCGGCCGACAAGGTAGAAAAGATGCCGCGCTCTTCAGGGCAATAGCCAATGCCCATGCGTGCAATGCGGTGGGTGGGCATGTTGATGGCTTCTTGCCCACGGATGCGGATCGAGCCCTTGCGCGAGCCGATCAAGCCCATGATGGCGCGCAAAGTGCTGGTGCGGCCGGCGCCGTTGCGCCCGAGCAGCGTCACCACCTCGCCTTCGTTGACGTGGAAGTTCACACCATGCAGCACATGCGATTCGCCGTACCAGCCTTGCAGCTCGCGGACTTCTAGAAACGCAGTGGCCATCTCAGGTCTCCCGCCGGGGCGCCCCAAGGGAGGCCTGCGCCCCCTCGAAGGGCAGTGAACGAAGTGAGCGTGTGGGCAGCATCAATGCGCTCCTTGGAGTTCAACGTTCGCGGTGCCCATGTAGGCCTCGATCACCGCGGGGTTCTTCGAGACCTCGGCATACGGCCCTTCTGCAAGCGTCGCCCCACGTTGCAGCACAGTGATGGTGTCGGCGATGCTCGCCACCACGCTCATGTTGTGTTCCACCATCAGAACAGTGCGGTTGGCCGACACCTTCTTGATCAGCTGGCGAATGCGGTCCACGTCTTCCAGACCCATGCCTTGGGTGGGCTCGTCAAGCAGCATCAGCTCGGGCTCCATCGCGAGCGTGGTGGCAATCTCCAAAGCCCGCTTGCGGCCGTAGGCCAGGTTGACAGTGGGCGCCTCGGCGTAACTCTCCAGATCGACCTCGCGCAGCAGCTGCACCGCACGCTCGTTGAGCGTGTGCAGCGAGCTCTCGGGCTTCCAGAAGTGGTACGAGGTGCCGAGCTTGCGCTGCAAGGCCACGCGCACGTTTTCGAGCACCGAGAGGTGTGGGAACACGGCCGAGATCTGGAACGAGCGGATGATGCCGCGCCGCGCAATGTGGGCCGGGCGGTCGCCGGTGATGTCGGCACCGTTGAACAAAATCTGCCCCGAGGTCGGTGTGATGAACTTGGTCAGCAGGTTGAAGCAAGTGGTCTTGCCAGCGCCATTGGGGCCGATCAGCGCATGGATCTGGCCACGCTTGACCTTCAGGTTGACCTGGCTCACGGCCACGAAGCCCTTGAACTCCTTGGTCAGGTTGCGTGTTTCGAGAATGGTGTCGCCGTGGGGGTGGGTCATTTGGTTTTTTCGCCTTTCTCAACGGGGGCCGCGCCCAGGCGCTGCGACAGCTGGCGCGCCACGTCGACCACGGTGTCGCGCTGCTGGGCGGCAAAACGCGGTTTGAGCGCGGCCTTCTGCAGGCAGATGCCCACACCGGCCACCACCTCGCCGGCGGCGTCAAACACCGGCGCGGCCATGCAATACACACCCTGGCGCACGTGTTCGTCGTCGATGCTGTAGCCGCGCTCGCGGGTGGCCGCCAACTCGCCCATCAGCTCGCTTCGGCGCATGGCTGGCAGGTTCATGAAGGCCGGCAAGCGCGCGGTGGGGAACAGGCGTTTGACCTGGGCTTCATCGTGAAAGGCCAGCATGGCGCGCCCGGTGGCGGCGCGGTAGGCCGGCAAGCGCATGCCCACGCTGAAGGCCATGCCCAAGGGGCGAATGCCATTGCGCACCGCCACATAAACCACGTCGGCCCCGTCGAGCACCGACAGGATCACCGTCTCTTGCGGCGCGCTGCCCAGGCTGCTCCAGAAGCGGTCGAACTCTTGCGCGGGTGAGGTCTGGGCGGCAAAGGCATTGGCCAGGCCCATCACACGCGGGCCGATGAAAAACCCGCCGTCGTCTTGGCGGCGCAGGTAGCCCAGCGCCGTGAGGGTGTTGCACAGGCCGTGCACGCTGCTCTTGGGCAAGGCCAGGCTGGTGGCGAGCTTGGCCAGGCTCATCGCTTCGCGCTCTTTTTCAAGCAGGTCGAGCAGCGCAAAGGCCCGCGCCACGGCCGGCACCAGGGCGGGCTTGACGGCGGGAAGCGAGACGGAAACCTGCAGCATGCGGGGCGGGGTGAGAAGCGTAGTTCAGCCAGTTGAATGAGGTTCGATGGATCGAACTCTGGAGCCCCGCAGTCTCGCCGTCGCATGGCGGCGCGTCACCCTGGGGAAACTCCGCTCAGGGTTAGCACGTTGTTACTTCTACGTACAAGACAACCAACCCACCTGATGCGTCTGCCACGCCACCTACTCCGTAAGTAGGCATGTCATCCAATAATTTGAACCCTCACGACAAGCCCGATGAACCGGCGGTACGCTGCCCAAACCTACAGTCTGCAACTCATGAACACACCCAACCCACGCTACAGCGCCGTCGCCATGCTCCTGCATTGGGTGCTGGGGCTGGCCATCATCAGCTCGTTTGCGGTGGGCCTGTACATGGCCGACCTGCCGTTCTCGCCGCAGCGGCTCAAGCTCTACAACTGGCACAAGTGGGCGGGGGTGACCATCCTCACGCTGTCGGCCCTGCGCCTGTTGTGGCGGTTGACGCACCGACCGCCCGCCGACCCGCCCATGCCCGCCTGGCAGCGCCTGGCCGCCCACGCCACGCACTACGGCTTGTACGTGCTGTTCTTCGCCGTGCCGCTGGTCGGCTGGGCCTACAGCTCGGCGGCGGGGTTCCCGATCGTGTGGTTCGGCGTGTTGCCGCTGCCCGACTTCGTGCCAGTGGACAAGGCACTCGCCGAGGCCATCAAGCCCTGGCATGGTTACCTCGCCTATGCGATGGCGGCCCTGGTGCTGATGCACGTGGCCGCTGCCCTCAAACACCAGTTCATCGACCGCGACGGCTTGCTGTTGCGCATGTGGCCCACCAGGAAATCATCATGAAAACCACCCTCACCGCCGTAGCTGCAATCGCCGCCTTGTTTGCCGTCGCCCTGCCGGCCAGCGCCCAACAGCAGGTCTTGCCGGCGCAAAGCGAGATTGCCTTCTCCAGCAAGCAGATGGGTGTGCCGGTAGACGGCAAGTTCAAGAAGTTCGCCGCGCAAGTCGCCTTCGACCCGAAGAAGCCTGACGCCTCAAAAATCGCCTTCACTGTCGACCTCGCCAGCGTGAGCTTTGGCTCCAGCGAAACCGAGGCCGAGGTGGCCAAATCCGATTGGTTCAACACCTTGGCGTTTCCGCAGGCCACGTTTCAGTCAACGAGCGTGAAGGCCGCAGGGCCCGGCAAGTTCGAGGTGGCGGGCAAGCTTGCCATCAAGGGCGCCAGCCAGAACGTGGTGGTGCCGGTGACGATCACGCAGGCCGGCAGCGCCACCACCGCCACGGGCGCTTTCGCCATCAAACGCCTCGATTACCGAATCGGCGAGGGTGACTGGAAAGACACCACGATGGTCGCCAACGAAGTGCAAGTGAAGTTCAAGCTGTCTCTGACCGGCGTGAACCCGCTGTGAATCCCGCAAACCCTTCATCCACGAGAACCCCATGACCAAGACCCTCATCGCCGCCGCCTTGTTTGCCACCACCGGCCTCGCCCAGGCCCAAAGCACCACCTACGCCATCGACCCGACACACACCTTCGTGAACTTCGAGGCCAAGCACTTCAACACCAGCACGCTGCGCGGCCGCTTCGACAAGAAGGAAGGCACGGTCACGTTCGACAAGGCCGCCAAGACCGGCACGGTCGAGATCACCCTCGACACCGGCTCGGTGAGCACCGGCGTGGCGCCGCTCGACACGCACCTGAAGGGCAAAGACTTTTTCAGCAGTGCCGAATTCCCAACCGCCAAGTTCGTGGGCGACAAGTTCACGTTCAACGCAGACAAAGTGAGCGCGGTCGCCGGCACGCTGACGATGCGCGGCAAGACCCACCCGGTCACGCTGACGGCCACCAACTTCAACTGCTACATCAACCCGATATTCAAGCGCGAGGTGTGTGGCGGCGACTTCGAAGCCACGATCCAGAGAAGCCTGTGGGATGTGAGCTACGGCCTGGCCTTTGGCATTCCTGATGCAACGCGGCTGCTGATCCAGATCGAAGCTGTGAAGCAATAACCAGGGAAAGCCGCCCGAGCGCCGGGCCGCCCCAAGCCGGGCGGCATCCCCTCGGGGGATCGTGCGCCGTACTCGGCGCACGAGGGGCGGTCACATCCTTCAGGCCGGCACCAGCAAGCGCCGTAACACCGCCCTCAGCTCATCATCCCTGAAGGGCTTGGCCAGGTGGTCGTCCATGCCGGCGGCGAGGCTGTGCTCACGGTCGCCCTGCAGGGCATTCGCGGTCAGCGCCACCACCGGCGTGCGCGGCAGGCCTTGTTCGCGTTCGTGCTCGCGCATGCGGCGCACGGCCTCGAAGCCGTCCATCACCGGCATCTGGCAATCGAGCAGCACCAGGTCGGGCGGTTGGGCGCGAAACGAGGCCAGCGCCTGCAAGCCGTCTTCGACCAGCTCGACGGTGAGGCCCATTTTTTTCAGCGCGGCTTCAGCCACCAGTGCATTGACCGGGTTGTCTTCGGCCAGCAGCACATGGCCTTGCAGCGCGGGGCTGACCACACCGGCACCCGCCGTCACCGGCAAGGGGTCGGGCGCAGGCGCCAGATCCACCGTCACCGTGAAGCACGAGCCGCGCCCCTGCTGGCTGGTGCACACCAGGTCGCCACCCATCGCACGGGCCAGCTCACGCGCAATCGTGAGGCCGAGGCCGGTGCCACCGAAGCGGCGCGCAAACGAGCTGTCGGCTTGGTGGAAGGCGTCGAAGATGCGCGGCAACTCGTCGGCCGAGATGCCCACGCCGGTGTCGTGCACCGCAATGCGCGCGCGCGAGCCGCGGTGTTTGGCCACCACCGTCACGGCGCCGGCTTCGGTGAACTTGATGGCATTGCCCACCAGGTTGTGCAGCACCTGGCGCAAGCGCGACGGGTCGCCACGCACAAAACACGGCCGCGGCATGTGCAACCGCGCCGTGAGCGTGAGCCCGCTCTGAAACGCAGACGGCACCGACAGCGACACCACCTCGTCGATCAGCGCCGCCAGGTCAAACACCTGCGCTGACAAACGCGCCTGCCCGGCTTCCAGCTTGGAGAAGTCGAGGATGTCATTGATCAGCGTGAGCAGGTGTTCGCCGGCGCGCTCGATCAGCGCGAGCTGCTCACCCGGCTGTTCTGGTTTTTCGCTTTGCAGCATGCGCGTGAGCCCGAGGATGCCGTGCAGCGGCGTGCGCATCTCGTGGCTCATGGTGGCGAGGAACTGGCTCTTCACACTGCTTTGGCGTTGTGCGAGGCGCAGCGCCTCGGCGCGCTCTTCGGCGATGCGGTCGGTGCTGAAGCGCAGGGTGAGCAGCTCGCGGATGCGCGCCTCGGCGCGCCGAGCTTCCAGGGTGAGCAGCCCCAGGAAGATCAGCAGGCTCAGGCCTGCATACAGGCCTTGGCGCTCACCCATCACCACCTGGTGCAACGCCACCGGCAGCAGCATGGCCACCAGAAACGCGGCACTGGCGCGCCAGCTGGACTGAAGCACAAACATGCCCACCGACGCCACACCGACCAAGGCGGTGAGCATCAAGGCCATCACCGGCACGTTGCCCGCCGGCACAAGCCAGGTGCCAAGCAGCCCCCAGGCAAAACCATCCAGCGCCAGAACCACCAACAGGCCGCGGTGCCAGGCGGTGTGGTTGCTGGTTCCAGCACGAAAGAAGCTGCGGTCTATCAGCAGCCGCAGTGCAGCCAGCAGGCAACGCAAGGCGAACCAGGCCCACACGGCAACGTGGTCGACCAAGGGCAACAAGCCCACGCTCACCAGCAGCGCAAAGGGCACACCCGTTAGCAAGGACATGGGTGTGCGCTGGAACAGCATCGCGGTCTGCGCTTCCAGCACGCGCTGGGGCAACCCCTCGTTCGGAGCGGCCACGGGGGCGGGCGACAGTGGCAAAGCTCCCGACATGAACGCCCTCACACCACAGCAAAACAGAGATGGCGCATTATCCGAGGCGCCCCTGCTTTCGACACCTCCAAATGACAAGCCTACTCATGCCTTCGGTCACACCCGATGTGCGTTTCTGCACCGATGTGCGCATTTGTGCGCGTGTAGGTGCGTGCCTGCTTGCACTGCATGCCGTCGCCGCCCAAGCCCAAAACGTGACGTATGCCCTCGACCCAGCCCACACACGCGTGCATTGGGAGGTAGTGCACTTCGGCACCTCGACCAGCCGCGGGCGCTTTGACGGCATCGCCGGCAGCCTGCAGCTGAATGCCGCCGCCGCCACCGGCGAGGTCTCGATCGCCGTCAACACGGCGTCGGTGAACACCGGCGTGGCCCCGCTCAACAGCGTGATGCGCAGCACCTACCTCAGCGCCACCGAGCACCCGCAGGCCTACTTCGTGGCCAACGGCTGGCGCTGGAAGGCCGGTGCGCCGCTCGAAGTGCGCGGTGAGTTCACGCTGCGCGGCGTGTCGCGCCCGCTGGTGCTGCGCGCTGCGCAACTGAACTGCCACCCCCACCCCATGCTGAAGCGCGAGGTCTGCGGCGCCGACCTGGTGGGCGAGCTGCAGCGCAGCGACTTCGGCGTGACTGACGGCCTGCCCTTCATCGCCGACACGGTGACGCTGCGCATTGCGGTGGAAGCGATCCGCACCGACACGCCCTGAATCGCACCCTGAAAGCCGGCGTGCTCGCGCAGACGCTCGGCGGCAGCCCGCCACAAAGCGGGGGAGAATCGCGGCCATGACTTCGACCGACCTCCAGGCCACCATTGCCCACATGGGCGCAGCCGCGCGTGCGGCCAGCACCCAGATGGCCGCCGCCACCACAGCCGCCAAAAACGCCGCCCTGCTGGCGCTGGCGCGCCGCCTGCGCGCCGAGACCGGCCCGTTGGCCGAGGCCAACCAGCAAGACATTGATGCGGCCCTCGCCGCCGGCCTGGCCGCGCCACTGGTCGACCGCCTGCGCCTGACCGACAAGATCATCGCCACAGTCGCCGAAGGCTGCGAGCAGATCGCCGCCATGCCCGACCCCATTGGCGAGATCACCCACCTGCGCCAGCGCCCGAGCGGCATCAGCGTAGGCCAGATGCGCGTGCCCCTGGGCGTGTTCGGCATGATCTACGAGAGCCGGCCCAACGTGACCATCGAGGCCGCCTCGCTCGCCATCAAGAGTGGCAACGCCTGCATCTTGCGTGGCGGCTCGGAAGCCATTCACTCCAACTTCGCGCTGTGGAAGCTGGTGCAGGCCGCACTGGTTGAAGCCGGCCTGCCGCCCGACGCAGTGCAACTGGTGCAAACCACCGACCGCGCCGCCGTGGGCTACCTGATCGCCTCACCCGAGGCGGTGGACGTGATCATCCCGCGCGGTGGCAAGGGCCTGATTGAGCGCATCAGCCGTGAGGCGAAGGTGCCGGTCATCAAGCACCTCGACGGCAATTGCCACATCTATGTGGACGCGCAGGTTGACCTGGAGATGGCGCTGCGTGTCACCGACAACGCCAAGACGCAGAAGTACAGCCCTTGCAACGCGGCCGAGTCGCTGCTGGTGCATGAAGCCGTGGCTGCCGCTTTCTTGCCGAAGATCGGCGCGCTGTTTGCCGCCAAGGGTGTGGAGATGCGTGTCGACGGTGCGAGCCAGGCGCTGCTCCAGGGCGTGCCGGGCGCCCAGCTCACCGCCGCCACCGAACAAGACTGGAGCGAGGAGTACCTCGCCGCCATCATCAGCGTGAAGGTGGTGAAGAGCCTCGACGAAGCCATCGCCCACATCAACCGCTATAGCTCGCACCACACCGACGCCATCTTGACCGACCGTCACAGCAACGCCATGCGTTTCTTGCGCGAGGTCGACTCGGCCAGCGTGATGGTCAACGCCAGCACCCGTTTTGCCGATGGTTTTGAATATGGCCTGGGTGCCGAAATCGGCATCAGCACCGACAAGTTCCACGCGCGCGGGCCGGTCGGGCTGGAGGGGTTGACCTCGATGAAGTGGGTGGTGCTGGGCCAGGGAGAAATCAGGTCATGACCCCGCGCCGCGCGCTGGTGCTCTTTTCGGGCGGGCAAGACTCCACCGCCTGCCTGGCCTGGGCGCTGGAGCGCTACCCCTACGTCGAGACGATCGGCTTCGACTACAACCAGCGCCACGACATCGAGCTCGAGTGCCGGCTCGCCGTGCGCTCGCAGCTCTGTGCACAGTTCCCGCGCTGGGGCGGGCGGCTGGGCGAAGACCACATGATCGACCTGTCGCTGCTGGGCCAGCTCTCCGACACCGCGCTCACCCAAGAGCGCGAGATCGAGATGACATCGACCGGCCTGCCCAACACCTTTGTGCCGGGGCGCAACCTGTTGTTCTTCAACTTCGCCGCCGCCGTGGCCTACCGGCGCGGGCTCAACGTGCTGGTGGGCGGCATGTGCGAAACCGATTACTCGGGCTACCCCGATTGCCGTGACAACACGCTGCGCTCGCTGCAGGTCTCACTGAGCCTGGGCCTGGACACCCCGATGGCCATCGAAACCCCGTTGATGTGGCTCGACAAGGCGCAGACCTGGGAGCTGAGCGCCACGCTGGGCGGTGAGGCGCTCAACGAGCTGATCGTTGAACACACCCACACCTGCTACCTGGGTGACCGCACCCAGCGCCACGCGTGGGGCTACGGCTGCGGCCACTGCCCGGCCTGCGCACTGCGCGGGCGCGGCTACAGGGCCTGGCGCTCGCGCAGCGCACCGGCGGCGTTTGAAGCCACCGACCGCATGGGTTTGTAGCCCCCCAGTCGTTTCGCGGCCGCCTTGCCGGCCGCGCTGGGCCGGCGGCATCACCACGCTCAGCAAGCCCATGGCGACGGTGGGCAGGCCCATGCCGATCACCCCTTTGACAAAGCCCGCGAGGGCGAACACGGCAGCGCCCAAGGCAAGCAGGGAGAGGGAGAAGGCGTCGAATGGGTTCATAAGTCACATCTTGTCGGCGATCGGCCGACGATGCTTCGGGCTTGGTCGAAACATCGGCGGCCTCTCGTATAGAGTGCGCACGGGTCAACCTGAGGGAGCTTTGATGGGCACTGTGCAAATCGTCAGCTGGATCGTCCTGGCCGTGCTGATCTTCTGGGGCGTGGGCGCCTACAACCGCCTGGTTCGCTTGCGCAACGTGATCGGCAACTCGTTTGCGCAGATCGACGTGCAGTTGAAGCGCCGCTACGACCTGATCCCCAACCTGGTGGAAGTGGCGCGCAAGTACGCCGCCCACGAACGCGAAACCCTGGAGGCCGTGACGGCCGCACGCAACCAGGCCAAGGCCGCCGCCGACGTGGCGCGCAGCCGCCCGGCCGCTGCCGGCGCGGTGACCAGCCTCGCCATGGCCGAGCAGGTGCTTGGCGGCGCCATGACCAAGCTGATGGCGCTGGTCGAGGCCTACCCCGAGCTGAAGGCCGACCAGAGTCTGCGCGAGCTGTCCGAAGAGCTCACCAGCACCGAGAACAAGGTGGCCTTCTCGCGCCAGCTCTTCAACGATGCCACGCTCGATTACAACAACGCGGCGCAGCAGTTCCCCACCAGCCTGATGGCCAACTTGTTCGGCTTCCGTGAGGCGGCGATGTTGCAGTCGACCGCCAGCGACGCCGAGCGGGCCGTGGTGCGCGTGCAGCTGTAGTCAACCAGGCCCGTTCGGGCCTGTATCTCAACGAGCAGCCCATGCGCTTTCGCGAGCAGCAAGACGACGCACGCCGCGCCACGCAGCGGCTGCTGGCGCTGTTTGTCGTCATGCTGTTGGGGCTGATCGTGGCCGTCAACGGCCTGCTGTGGGCGGTGTGGTGGGGGCTGTGGCACCTGCTCGGCTTCGAGTTCGACGGCCTGCCGCCGCTCTTCTTCGAGACCAACACCGCGTTGGTGTTGATGTTCGTGCTGGGCGGGGCCTGGGTCGAGCTTGGGCGCCTGCGCGAAGGTGGCGGCGCTCACGTGGCCGAATGGGCCGGGGGACGCTTGCTGAGCGACCCGCAAGACATGGCCGAGCGCCGCCTGCTCAACGTGGTCGACGAGATGACGCTGGCCAGCGGCCTGCCACGCCCGCAGGTGTTTGTGCTCGAGCGTGAAGAAGCGATCAACGCCTTTGCCGCCGGCTGGGCGCCCGAGAGCTCGGTGGTGGCCGTGACACGCGGCGCGCTGCAGCGGCTCACGCGCGACGAGCTGCAAGGCCTGGTGGCACACGAATTCGGCCACATCCACCAGGGTGACCTGCGGCTCAACATGCAGCTGCTCGCGCTGGTGTGGGGTTTGTCGCTGGTGCACGGCTACGGGCACTCACTGACCGAGACCGACGACAACGGCCAGCGCTCCGGCGTGGGCCTGCTCATCGGGCCGGTCTTCATTGCCGCCGGGCTGCTGGGCTGGCTGGCCGGGCAAGTGCTGCAAGCCGCCGTGTCGCGCCAGCGCGAGCTGCTGGCCGACGCCTGCGCGGTGCAGTTCACCCGCAGCCGCGACGGCCTGGGCGGTGTGCTGCGCAAGGTCTGGCACCAGATGCACCATCACGAAGATAAGCTCACCCGCGTGCCGGCCCGACTGCTCGCGGCGATGCTGCTGCAAGCCCCGGCCGACTGGCTGAAAACCCACCCGCCATTGCCCGAGCGCTTGCGCCGCCTGTATGGGCGCGGCATGGAGCCACTGCCAGCACCGCTGCTGGCCACGGGCAGCGTGCCGGATGAAACCTACCGCCCCGCCGCACCCGCTCTGAGCGCGATGGCCACCCCCATCGCCTATGCTGTTCCCATGGCCGAACACCCTGCCCCCAACCCCGAGCCACGTGCCGTGGCCGACAACGACGAACGTGAAGCCATCGACCGTTTGTCGCGCCTGAACGGCCCCGGCGAGCTGCGCGCGACCATCTTGGCGCTGCTGCTCACCCCTGGCAGCCAGCGCGAGCGCCGTGCCTGGCGCGATGAAACCAAGGGCCTGAGCAGCGCCGACGCACTGCTCAGCGAAGTCAAAAAACTCGGCCCCGCGGTGCGCCTGCCCTGGCTCGAAGCCTTGTTGAAGCGGGTCTCACGCGCCCCGCTGACCGACCGCCAGCATTTGATGGAGTCGGCCCGCCGCGTGATGGCCGCCGACGGCCAGGTGCGCCCCATCGACCGGCTGCACCTGCTGCTGATGCGCCAGCGCCTGAGTGAGGTGCAGGTGATGAAACCCTCGACCGATGCCCACAACGACATGGCCCAGTTGTCGCTGCACACGCTGCGCCAGATCGCGCGGCTCACCGCCTTCCTGGCCCGGCTGCTGCCCGAGGGCGAGGCCTGGTACACGAGCGTAATGAAACCCTGGTTGAAGGATGAGGCTCTGCCGCCCTGCGAAGCCCCCGACGCCGACGGCCTGGTGCATGCGCTGCAAGAAGTGCAGGCCTTGCCCTGGATGCTCAAGCCGGTGCTGGTGCGCGCCTGGCTTAACGCCGCCATGCTGCACAAGGCGCCTGGCGCGCTGGCACCCGACACGGCCGACGCACTGCGCCTCGCCGCCGCGCTGCTCGACTCACCACTGCCGCCCGAGCTGGCGCGGCACTATGTGGAGCCGGTGGCCACGGTGTGAGCAGAGGGCGGCTTCAGAGCGGCTCGAACCCGGCGTCCAAAGGGCAGACCACCGAGATGAACACCAGTGGCTCGGCTCCGTTGTTGAAGACACCATGCACTTCGCCGGTGTGCGCAACCACCACGTCGCCGGCACCAATGCTGCGCGAAACGCCACTCGCTTCCAGCTGATATTCGCCTCGGCCGGAGAGCACCGTCCAGGTGTCTTGGCCTTGCGGGTGCAGATGGGCGGCAATGCGCTGCCCGGGTTGGATGTGCCAGCCCACCACCGTGGCCTCGGCAGACTGCGTGTTCCCCGATCGGATGGGCTCGCCTTCGCTGGGTTGCATGAAGGAGGCGCTTTGGAAAACTCGGTTCGTGCTCATCGCGGGCGCGAGGTGTTTTGGGGGCTCATCTGAACAGCAAGAACCGCGCCTCAGAGCCTGGGATTTTTGAGCCACTGTTGAATTTCGAATGGGTAAATACCCCCAACCCCGGTTCGGGCTGAGCCTGTCGAAGCCCTGCTCGCACGGTGGCTTCGCTCACCAGCCCTTCGACGCACGGGCCTTCGACAAGCTCAGTCCCTGCTCAGGGCGAACGGGTCGGGGCGGCGCTGTATCCACTCGAAATTCAACAGAGCCATTTTTGATTTCCCACTCCGTTCGCCCTGAGCCTGTCGAAGAGTACGCGCAGTGCCCGGCGCACCCTTCGACTGGCTCAGGGCGAACGGTTGTGGGGAGCCGTTTGCGGCAATTCAGGCCTTCGCAAGCCATTGATTTACGACGAAAAAACTGTTTCTTGAGAGGTGTCGAAGGGCTGCGCAAGGCTTCCATACCTCAGCCCGAACGGTGGTGGGGCAGGGCAGCTGAGCCTGGTCACTGATCAGGAGCCTCTCGTCCTGAGCCCGGCCAAAGGGCCAGGGCGATGGGGAAGGCAGGGTCAGCCCGAACGGAAATAAAAAAACTCTCAACCTCTGCGTTCAATTGCACACCACCGACGCGGTGGCCACCAGCTCGTTGAACAGCGCCATTGACACCTCGCCCGACACCGCATACGGGTCGAGCGTGGCGGTTTCCGAATACTTCAGCAGCAGCGAGGCATTCAGGTGCGACAGGTTCACCTGCCCCATCGACCAGCCGGCAAACTTGCGCTCGCCGATTTCTTCGTAGCTGAGCAGCATCACGTCGCGGTGGCGGGTGTCGTTGGCGATGCGGTTGTAGAGCTGGCTCACCGGCAGGCGCCCGCCTTCGAGCAGCTGCAAGAACAAGCCTTCCGAGTAACACAACACGCCGGTCACCCCGGTGGCGGGGTTGTTCAGGCGTGACTTCTTGAGGATGGCGGCGAGCGCCTCCTGGTTGATGGAGTCGGTGGCGCGGCTGGCATACATCAGACGGACGAGCATGGTGGAACCCCTTCAATTCTTCTTGCTGAGCAAAGACAAAAACTCGCGTCGCAGGTTGGCGTCTTTCAAGAAGGCGCCGCGCATCACGCTGTTGGTCATCATTGAGTTGCTGTCTTTGACGCCGCGCCACTGCATGCAGAAGTGGTCGGCCTCCATCACGATGGCCAGGCCGTCGGGTTTGACGCGCGATTGCAGCTCGTTGGCGAGCATCGTCACCGCCTCTTCCTGGATCTGCGGGCGCGACATGATCCAGTCGCAGATGCGCGCGTATTTGCTCAGGCCGATGAGGTTGGAGTGTTCGTTGGGCAGGATGCCGATCCACACCCGGCCCATGATCGGGCACAGGTGGTGCGAGCAGGCGCTGCGCACGGTGACCGGGCCAACGATCATCAGCTCGTTCAAGCGCTCGACTTTGGGGAACTCGGTGACCGCGGGCATGGGCACGTAGCGGCCGCGAAACACTTCGGTCAAAAACATCTTGGCCACCCGTTGGGCGGTCTCGTGGGTGTTGTGGTCGCTGTCGGTGTCGATCACCAGCGCCTTCAGCACCTCCTGCATCTTGGCCGCCACCTCGTCGCGCAACTCGTCGACCTCACCTTCGCGCAGGTAGGCCGAGATGTTGTCGTTGGCGTGATAACGCCGCTCGGCACCGATCAGCCGGTAGCGGATGCGGTCAGAGGCGCTGAGCTGGGCCAGCTCTTCCTCGTTTCTGAAGATCTGGGCAGGGGGCACGCCGGGCATGGGTGATTCCTGTCGGGGTAGCGATGGGGCTGTGATTGTGGGGGTTGCCGCAAGGCCGTGCAGTGCGCGGGGTGCTGCAAGGCTCCTGACACCACGTTGTCAGCACCCCCAGCGCAGCATCACGACTCCCAACCACCCCTTTCAGCCCAGGAGCAAATCAAATGACCCAACACACCCAACACCACGCCGTGAACTGGTTCGAGATCCCGGTCAAGAACATCGACCGTGCCCAAGCCTTCTATGAACAGCTGCTCGCCGCCAAGCTGAACCGCGAAACCATGGGCGAGCACACGATGGCCATGTTCCCCAGCGACACCGACGCGGTCGGCGGCTGCCTGTTGGCGGGCCAGGGCACGCCCGAGCCGGCGGCCAATGGCACCCTGGTCTACCTGAACGCCCAACCCACACTCGACGCCGTGCTGGCGCGGGTGGAAGCGGCCGGTGGCCGCATCACCACGCCCAAGGTGCAGCTGCCCGGCGAGATGGGCGTGTTTGCCCACATCACCGACAGCGAAGGCAACCGCATCGGCCTGCACGCCCTCGCGTAGCATTCCCACTCAGCGCCCCCCGGAGATCGCCATGAAGCTTGGCTACACCATCGTCTACGTGAGTGACGTCGCCAGTTCGCTGGCGTTCTTCGAGCGGGCCTTCGGCCTGCCACGCCGCTTTTTGCATGAGAGCGGCACCTATGGCGAGGTGGAGACCGGCGCCACCACGCTGAGCTTTGCGCAGCACGCCACGGCGCGCGAGAACCTGGGCCACGACTATGTGGCGGCCGATGTATCCAAGCCACCGTTGGGCATGGAGATCGGCCTGATCACCCCTGACGTGGCCGCCGCTTGCACACGCGCCGTGCAGGCCGGCGCCACCTTGCTGGCCGCTCCCACCACCAAACCCTGGGGCCAGACCGTCGCCTACGTGCGCTGCCCCGATGGCACGCTGGTCGAGCTGTGCACCCAGGTCGGAGGCTGAAAAACGCATGCGCCGCGCCGACCGCCTGTTCCAGATCGTCCAGCTGATACGCGGGCGGCGCCTGAGCACCGCGCAGTTTCTGGCGCAGCGGCTGGAGGTGTCCGAACGCACCATCTACCGCGACGTGGCCGAGCTGATGGTGCAAGGTGTGCCCATCGACGGCGAGGCCGGTGTGGGCTACCGCATGCGTGCGGGGTTTGACTTGCCACCGCTCATGTTCACCCACGAAGAAGCCCAGGCCCTGGTGGCCTCGGTGCGCATCGCCCAGCCGCGGCTCGACGCAGCACTCGCGGCGCAGGCCGAAAACGCGCTGTCGAAAATTCTCGCCGTGCTGCCGGTGGCCGCGCGTGCGGCGGCCGAGAGCCTGGCGGTGTATGCACCGCCGATCGAGTTCGACCCCGGAACACGCGCGCGGCTGGAGCCGCTGCGCCTGGCCGCCGAAGCGCGGCGCAAAGTGCGCCTGAATTACCGCGACCTGAAAGACAGCGAAAGCCAACGCACCGTGCGCCCGCTGGGCTGCTTCTACTGGGGCGCGGTGTGGACGCTCGCCGCCTGGTGCGAGGCACGCGCGGAATTTCGCAACTTCCGTGTCGACCGCATCCAGACCCTGCAAGTGCTCGAAGAAAACTTCCGCGACGAGCCCGGCAAGACCTTGCCCGACCTGTTTCGCCAGACCCATGGCGAGATGGCCCACCGGAGCAACGGCGCCAGCGTGTGAGCCGCTTCAGGGGCGTTCAGAGGGGGTCAGCACGGTGAAACCCATCACTGCTCTTTCGGCCACGCGCCGTTGACGTTCACCAACTGGCACTCACTGGTGTAGGGCTGGCGGTTGGCATCACACGCCGACAAAGCCTTGGAGATGGCCTCACGTTGCGAGGCCTGGCCGGCATGCCAGCCGAAAGCACCCCCGCCGCCGGTGGCAAACGCCTTTTGGTTCGGCTCGCGCGCGTAGGCGGCATAGGCGTCGAGCGCGGCGGGCGAGCTCAGGTACTGCGCGGCGCGCTGCAGGGCCGCCGGGTCGGCACCAGCGGGTTGTTGCGCCACGGCCCGGCGGGCGGCCCGCTCGCTGTATTGGTCGTAGCTGCTCATGGCCACGCGGGCGATCGCCAGCACGGCAATCACGCTCACGATCAAAATCACGACGGCCACCAGGCCATTGCCTTGGCGGGGCTTTTCGCCGTAGTCGTTGTCGTCGTCCGTGCCCGGCACGGCCAGCAGCACGAGGGTCGCGACAAAACCCAGGTAGGGAATCAGGGTCAGCAGCCCCCACCAGCCGCTGAAGTTGAAGTCGTGCAGGCGCGTGGCGGTGACACGCAAGCTCCAGAGCCCGAACACGACGCCCACAATCCCGACCGGGATGAGCACCAACATGCTGCGAAACATCGGCAGCAGCACGGCGGCCATGATGCCGATCAGCGCAATGCCCACCCAAGCCAGTGCGCCAGCGTTGAAGTAAGAGAGGCGCCCCATGCGGCCCTCGAAGCTCAGGCTCAGCAAGGGCGCCGGGTCGACCGTGCCACCGGAAGACGCCTCGCCGCCAGCCGAGCGAGGCGGCGCGTAGCGGCCCCCGGCCCGCGCCGCATCAAGCCGCTCGGCGCGGGCCCGGTCGGCGTCTTCTTTTTTGGCGGCAATGCCGCGTGGCATGTCGGTGGTGCAGGTGCGGCAAAACACCTGCTTGCGCTGGCGCTCGCCGCAGTTGGGGCAGGTGATTTGTTCTTCGAGTGGCGCGAGCGCGGGGATGACGGCGGCCGTTGCAGGCGCTGCGGGCGCGGTCTTGGCCGCTTCCAACGGCTCGACGTGGATGCGCGCACCCAAGGCGCCGAGCTTGGCCACGTAACGCGCGCCCTCGCCCGCCGGCAGCGAGCGTTTGAGCACGGTGCGCTCGCCCGAGAACATCGCGGCGAGCCGCGCGCCTTCGATCTTGAAGGCCTCGCCGAAGCGGCGCTTCACTTCGTCCAGCTGAAAGCCGTCGAGCACCTCGCCGGCAAACACCAGCCTGACCTGAGCCTCTCCCTCCATCGCGCGCTCCTGCGTTTTTGTTTGTGACGCAAGGATATAAGGAGAGCCCTGCCGAACGCCCCGGCCAACACCGGAGGGTCGCGCCAAACTCACACCAAAGTGCGCAATTCGGCCAACATCACTGCGTTGTCGAGGTCGAAGTAGTGGTTGTGGGCATCGGCCCCCAGGCAGAGGTCGCGGTAGTCGGGGGCGTGCTGGGTGGGCTTGCCGTCATAAGCCGCCGGGTCGACCGAAAGCGCCGGCAGGGCTGGGTCACGGGCGGTGGTCCACAACCAGCGGCCCACGTAGTCACCCGCCGCCCACACGTTGACCCAGTGCGCCACACCGAGGTCAGCGCGCGGGTCGGGGCCGTGGCTGGCGCCCTTGCCAAGCACCCAGCCGTACTGGCAGGGGAAGCGCAGCGCATACAGCTGCCGCAACGGGCTGCCACAGGTGAGCAGGCGCACGTTGCGCGCCGCCAGCTCGCGGCCCAGCTGCAGCAGGCGGTCGTCGCCACGGGTGCCGGCGTGCGCCAGCAGCTGCCCGCGGCGCTGCAGGTAGCGCAGCAGGTCGGCGGTGATCACCGTGCCTTGGCTGTGGGCCACGATCACGATGCGGTCATAACCCTGCTTCAGCACGTGCTCCAGCACCGCCACGTAGCGCTCGATGATCATCACCCGCGGGATGGCCTTGCGCGGGAACTCGCGGAAATGGTTGTCCACATCGAGCGCGGCATCGAGCGGTGCGCGCAAGGCCTTGAGCTGCTTGAAGGCCACCCCGCCAATGGCCACCAGGCCGACCGCGCCGCCCGCCACCATCACCACCAGCGTGCCCAGCAAGTCGCCCGACCAGGTGCCCACCGGCAAGGCCACCACGCCCAGCCACGGCAATGAAATACCCAAGCGCGCGAGCTGGCTGCCCACCAGCAGCACGGCCACGCCGATCAGCACCACGGTGATGAGCCAGCTCCACCAGCGCACCAGGCGGTCGAGCGCACGGAAGCCGGCGGTGAGCCAGTGGCCCAGGCGCGGCGCGGCCACGCCCTTGACCAGGCGCAGATCGACCAGCACGCCGGGCAGGAACACGAGCGCCACAAAACCCAGCAAGGCCAGCAGCATCACCGAGATCACCGCAAAGGTGTCGGTGCTGGCGCTGAACCGCAGGGCCAGGAAGCGCCCCGACTGCAGCCGCCCGTCAACCGTCACGTCGGCAAACCACCAGGGTGCGTAGTGCAGCCCTTCGACCAGCGCTTCCATCGGTTGGGCTACCAGCGCCCACACCGTCATCACGAAGGCCAGGAAGATGCCGACCGACACAAACAAGCCCAGCCGTGCGGTGACGATGCTCTGGCGGCGCGCGGCCGAGTTGTGCGCGCCGCTGCAGGCCCACTCGCCCAGGCCCACCGCGGCGGTGACCAGCAGCGCCATCAGCACCCAGCCGCTCAGTTGCGCCAGCAGCAGCACCTCGACGGCGCGCAGCACACCGGCCACGATGCGCTCGCCGGCGCCCGCCACGTCGTGCTCCACCGCACCCCAGACGATGGCGCTCAAGGTGAGCGCCATCAGCGCCAAGCCCACGCCATACACCGCGCGAAAGCGCTCTTCGCAATAGCCCAGAAAACGCTTGTAGGCCCACAGCAGCAAGGCCACGCCCAGCAGCATCACCCCCCAGGCTCCCGCGGCCGGCTGCTGCAGCGCAGCCCAGGCCAGCGCGCCGCCACCGGCCACGCCGGCCCAGAAACCCCAGACCCAGGGCCGGCGCAGCAAGTAGACGCATCCCACCGCCAGCGCCGCGCCGGCGAGCACGGCCGCGCCCAGGCTGACCGAGCGCTCGCGCCCCACGATCAAGGCCGCCGGGATCAAGAAGAAGGCGCACATCAGCAGCTGCAGGAACAACAAGGCAAGCACCCGCGAGAACACCCAGTTGGCCCAGCGGTGCGTGCGCGCGAGCCAGCGCATGACCCCGCTCGGGCCGAGTGCCACGTCGGCCAGCGAGAGCGTGTCGGAGCCCAGCTTGGAGAGGTGGAACAAGAGCGTGAACAGCTCGGTGACGATGCGCGTGGCGCTGCCACTCAGGCGTGACAGGTCGGCCCAGTGCATCTCGAACACATCGGTCTGGCGTTGCGGGCTGCTCACGCGGTGGCAAGGCATGTCGTAGTGCTGCGGCGTGATGTCGCCCCGGCGCACCGAGGCCGCCTTGGCCAGCAGGTAGTCGGTGAACCGCACGCCATGGTCGACACCGCTGTCACTGGCTGCGCTGCTGGGCAAGGGGGGCTCGGCCACGGCGCTCGGCGTCTGCGCGGGCCGCTCGCCGATCTGGGCGTCGAGGAAGTCGCTGCGCAGCGACTGGCGCAGAGACTTGCTGCTGCGCTCGATCCAGCCGCGCGGGTTCCAGTGTTCAAAGGGCACCGCGGGGGTGAGCGCGCTGATTTCGATCGGCGTGTCACTGCGTGTCACCGGCGCGTGGTGGCCCGCCGCCAGCTGGGTCGCCACCTGGGCGCCAGTGACACCGCGCACCTGATCGGCGATGCCGTGCACCACGATCACGGCCACACGCTCAGGCCGCTCGGGGGTGGGGGCTGGGTTCATGGCGACCAAGGGTAGGCCTCGCACCCCTTGGCTGCATCCCTAAGGTGTGGGGCGGCGCCCGATCAATCCATCGGCCACGGCCGTTGTGCGGGCCGCAGCTGCTCCCAGGCGCGGGCCATTTGCAGCACACCCAGGTCAGCGTGACGGGGGCCCACGATCTGCAAGCCGATGGGCAGGCCGCCCGAGGTGTGGCCGCAGTTGACTGTGGCGGCCGGCTGCTCGCTCATGTTGTAAGGCAGCGTGAAGGCAATGTGCTCGAAGGGCTGCGCCGGGTCGTTGGTCGGGCACGGCAGCTCGGCAGCGTAGGCGGCGATGGGCGAGGTGGGTGTGAACACAAAGTCAAAGGGCTGGCAGGCCGCGACCGCCGCTTCGCGCATCACACCCATCTGGCTGAAGCCCTTGAACACCTGCTCGCCGGAGAGGCCCGCGCCACCCCGCGCCCACTCGACGATGAAGGGCAGCACCTTGGCCCGGCGCTCGGGCGGCAGGGCCGAGATGTCCATCCATGCGCGGCAGCGCCAGAACTGGTCCATGCCTTCAGCCATGCCGCGGGTCATAAAGGGTGCGAGCGGCTCGACGATGGCACCGGCGGCTTCAAACGCCTGCGCCGCACTGTGCACGGCCGCGGCGACTTCGGGGTCGACGGCCAGGCCCCAGCCAGCGTCCATCATCAAACCGATCTTCAGGCCGCGCAGTGGGCGGGCCAGCTCATGCCACGCGATCGGCTGGTAGGGCAGGCTCATCGAGTCGCGCGCGTCGGGCAGCGCGAGCACACGCATCATCAGCGCCGCGTCTTGCACGCTGCGTGTCATGGGCCCGGCCACACGCCCGGCATACGGTGGGTAGATGGGAATGCGGCCCAGGCTGGGCTTGAGCGCAAAGACGCCGCACCACGCGGCCGGCAGGCGCACCGAGCCGCCGATGTCGGTGCCCAGGTGCAGCGGGCCGTAGCCGGCGGCCGACGCGGCAGCGGCACCGGCGCTGCTGCCGCCCGGGTTCTTGCTCACATCCCAGGGGTTGCGGGCGAGCGGGTGAAAGCTCGACAAGCCCGACGACAACATGCCGTAGTCGGGCATGGTGGTCTTGCCCAGGATCACCGCGCCGGCCTCACGCAAGCGCGCGGCCGGCGGGGCATCACGCTCGGCGGGCAGCAGCTCGGTGGCGGCAGTGCCGAGCGGGATCGGCACACCCCGGGTGGCGATGTTTTCCTTGATGGTGACCGGCACCCCATCGAGCGCGCCCTGCGGCTCGCCCTTGAGCCAGCGCGCTTGCGAAGCCGCGGCCTGGGCCAGCGCGCCGGCCGCGTCGAGCGCGTAGGTGGCATGCACCTGCGGCTCGCAGCGCTCGATCTGCTGCAACACCGCGCGTGCCACCTCCAGCGGCGACAAGGCCTTGCTGCTGTAAGCGGCGAGCAGCTCGATGGCGCTCAGGGAGTGCAGTGTGTGCATGGTGTGCTCGCGATGGCCGGGCGGTTGAAGACCGATGCGAACTCTGCCAGAACCCGGTGGCGCTCAGCAGACTCGTTTCCACCCTTGGTCGGGGCACGCGGCTCAGGCTCGGCGGCGACGGCGCCAGTAGACGCTCAGCATCCACAACCACGACACCAGAAAATAGGTCGCCACGCTCAGGGTCATCGCCAGCACGCTCAGGCCCAGCACCAGCGGCTTGCCCACGCCTAGCGCACGGTGCAGCCAGCCCTCGAGGGGGCGTTCATCGGCGGAAGCGGGTGCCACCTCCTCCAACTTGGGCGGCACCTCGCCCTCGCTTAAGGGCTCACCGAGAATCGCGCCGCCCACCCGCCACGCCGCGTAGTAGACCGGCCCGAAGGTCACCGGGTTGGTCACCAGCGTGCTCGCCACCGCCGCCGGCAGGTTGGCGCGCAGCACCACGGCGGCGGCGGCGCTGAGGGGTATTTGTGCGATCGGGAACAGCAGCCCGAAGAAGATGCCGAGCGCCATGCCCAGCGCGAGCCCGCGCCGGCTGAAATGCCACACGCGGGGGTGCTGCAGAGAGGGGCCCAACCAGCGCAGCCAGCGGTTGCGTTGAATGGCTTCAGGGCGGGGCAGGAGCTTGCGAAGTCGGCGCATGGGGCGGGTTCGAACAACAAACGCTGGGGAAGGTTCAGTCTAGGGCCTGTTGGGCGGTGCAGGCGCGCCGCGCGCTTACGCCCTGGGCACCGCCAGCCCCACGAGGTAGGTGTCGAGCACCTGCTGCCCCACCTTGACGAGATCGAAGGCTTCGGGGTCGAGCATCCAGTTTTGAATCAGCCCGTCGATCAAGGCATGCAGCCCCAGCGCCGCCGTGCGCGCCGGAATGCGTTTGGACAAGAGCCCGCGCTTCCTCGCGAGTGTGATGCCGCGCTGCGCGTGCAGCAGGCACTCGTCTCGCGTGGCCAGGTGGCGCTCGCGCACGGCTTGGGTTTCTTCGACGTACTCGACCTTGTGGGTGGCGATCTCGAACACGCGGCGCACCTGCGGGTCGTTGACCGTCAGGCGCAAGGCCCGCGTGAAGTTGCGGCGCATGTAGGCCAATGGGTCGTCGAGCGTGCGGTCGTCGCTGCGCAGCGCGGTCTCTTCGAGCGGCAGCGTCCCGCGCTTCATCATCGCGTTGAAGAGGGCGGCCTTGTCGTTGAAGTGCCAGTAGATCGCCCCCCGGGTGAGCCCCGCCGCCTGGGCGATGTCATTCAGCGTGCTGCGCGACACACCCCGCTCGTGGAACACCACCTCGGCCGTGTCAAGGATGAGGTTGCGGGTAGCCTGCGTCTTTTGCTGGGTGCGACGAACCAGGGTGGCGCGCCAGATTCGGCAGTCAACATACATTCATGAGCGTATGCATCCCAACCGATCCCTGGGTGCCGACCCTGCGTCGTTCAATCCATCGCACGACCATTGATCCCCTCACACGGCGCCCGCCGCGGGCGCAGCTCCGAAGGAATGCGCATGTCTGCGTTGAAAAACGTCTTGGCGGGTTTTGCCGTTGTATCCACCGCAGGGCTGCTCGCGGCCTGTGGGCAGCAAAGCGACAAGCCCGCCGCACCAGCCGGTGGTGGCATGCCGCCGACCGTGGGGGTGATCACCGTGGCGCCCGGCACGGTGAGCCTCACCACCGAGCTGCCCGGCCGGCTGGAGGCCTCGCGTGTGGCCCAGGTGCGCGCCCGCGCGGCCGGCATCTTGCGCGAGCGCTTGTTCAAGGAAGGCAGCGACGTGCGGGCCGGCCAGCCGCTGTTTCGCATTGATGCGGCGCCTTACGAGGCCGCGGCCGCCAGCGCGAAGGCTTCGCTCGCGCGCGCCCAGGCCAACGAAACGCAGGCCACTGCGCAGGCCGAGCGCTACAAGCCGCTGATGGAAGCCAACGCCATCAGCAAGCAGGAGTACATCAACGCGGTGGCCGCGCAGAAGTCGGCCGAGGCCGATGTGGCCGCCGGGCGTGCCGCGCTGCAAACGGCGCAGATCAACCTCAACTACGCCTCGGTCAGCTCGCCCATTGCCGGGCGCATCGGCCGTGCGCTGGTGACCGAAGGTGCGCTGGTCGGCCAGGGTGAAGCCACCCCGCTGGCGGTGGTGCAGCAGATCAACCCGATGTATGTGAACTTCACCCAGTCGACCACTGAAACACTGCGCCTGCGCAAGGCCCTGGCCAGTGGCGCGCTGCAAAAGGCCGGCGCCGACGCCGCCCGCGTGCAGGTCATTCTGGAAGACGGCAGCGAACACCCGCAGGCCGGCAAGCTGCTATTCAGCGACCTCAGCGTCGACCCGACCTCGGGCCAGATCACGCTGCGCGCCGAAGTGCCCAACCCCACCGGCTTGCTGCTGCCCGGCATGTATGTGCGGGTGCGCCTGGCGCAAGCCGAGCTGCCCTCGGGCATCTTGTTGCCGCAGCAGGCGGTGACACGCTCTGACAAGGGCGACACGGTGCTCGTCGTCGGTGCTGACAACAAGCCTGCACCACGCCCGATCCGAATCGGCTCGGCCCAAGGCAACCAGTGGCTGGTGACCGAGGGCTTGCAACCCGGCGAAAAAGTCATCGTCGACGGCTTCCAAAAAATGCGGGTGCCCGGTGCGCCGGTCAACCCGGTGCCGTGGACGCCGATCAACAGCGCCTCGGCCCCGGCACGCGCTGCCTCCGCCGCCGCTTCGGCGACGAAGTGACCGGAGCACCGTCGCATGGCCCGCTTTTTCATTGACCGCCCCATCTTCGCGTGGGTGATTGCGCTGTTCATTCTGGTATCCGGGGGCGTGGCGATCACGCAGCTGCCGATTGCCCAATACCCACCGGTGGCGCCGCCCGCCATCGTGGTCTCGGCCACCTACCCCGGCGCTTCGGCGCAGGTGCTCGAAGACGCCGTGCTGAGCGTGATCGAACGCGAGATGAACGGCTCGCCCGGCCTGATCTACATGGAGTCGGTGGCGCAGGCCAACGGCACCGGCAGCATCACGCTGAGCTTTCAGCCCGGCACCAATGCCGACCTGGCGCAGGTCGACGTGCAAAACCGCCTGGCCCGCGCTTCGCCGCGCCTGCCCGCGGCCGTGACGCAGCAAGGGGTGCGGGTCGACAAGGCCCGCGGCAACTTCCTGTTGTTCACCATCCTCTCGTCAGACAACCCGGCCGATGACCCGATCGCGCTCGGCGACTACGCCTCGCGCAATGTGCTGCCTGAGTTGCAGCGCATCCCCGGCGTCGGCCAGGCGCAACTCTTCGGCACCGAGCGCGCGATGCGCGTCTGGGTTGACCCGGGCAAGCTGCAGGGCTTCAACCTGTCGTCAACCGACGTGGTGGCGGCCATCCGCGCGCAAAACGCCCAGGTGGCGTCGGGCACCATCGGTGACCTGCCCAACATCGCCGGCCAGGGCATCTCGGCCACGGTGGTGGTGAAAGGCCAGCTGAACTCGATCGCAGAATTTGGCAACACCGTGCTGCGCGCCAACACCGACGGCTCGACCGTGCGCCTGCGCGACGTGGCGCGCATTGAGCTGGGCGCGCAAAGCTACGCCACCTCGGCGCGGCTGAACGGCAAGCCCTCCACCGGCATCGGCGTGCAGCTCGCGCCCACGGGCAACGCGCTGGCCACGGCCGCCGCGGTGCACAAGCGCATGGGCGAGTTGGCCAAGCTGTTCCCGCCAGGCATGAAGTACGCCATTCCCTACGACAGCTCGCGCTTCATCAAGATCTCGATCACCCAGGTGGCGGTGACGCTGCTCGAAGCGGTGGCGCTGGTGTTTCTGGTGATGTTCCTGTTCTTGCAGAACTGGCGCTACACCATCATTCCGACCATCGTGGTGCCGATCTCGCTGCTGGGCACCTTTGCGGTGTTGCTGGGCCTGGGCTTCTCGATCAACGTGCTGACCATGTTCGGCATGGTGCTGGTCATCGGCATCGTGGTCGACGACGCCATCGTGGTGGTGGAAAACGTCGAACGCATCATGAGCGAAGAAGGCCTGCCGCCGCTGCAGGCCACCCGCAAGGCCATGGGCCAGATCTCGGGCGCCATCATCGGCGTGACGGTGGCGCTCATCTCGGTGTTTGTGCCGCTCGCATTTTTTGCCGGCTCGGTGGGCAACATCTACCGCCAGTTTTCGGCCGTGATGGTGGCGTCGATCGCCTTCTCGGCTTTCATGGCGCTGTCGCTCACCCCGGCGCTGTGCGCCACCCTGCTCAAGCCGGTGCAAGCCGGCCACCAACATGAGAAGACCGGCTTCTTCGGCTGGTTCAACCGCGGCTTCACCCGCACCGCCAAGGGCTACGAAGGGTGGGTCGCGCGCATGCTGAAACGCGCCGGGCGTTTCATGCTGATCTACCTGGCCATCATCGTGGCGGTGGGCTGGCTCTACATGCGCCTGCCGACCTCGTTCCTGCCCGCTGAAGACCAGGGCACGATGCTGGTCAACGTGCAGCTGCCACCAGGCGCCACCCAAGAGCGCACGCTCGCGGTGATGAAGCAGGTGGAAGACCACATGCTCAAACAAAGCGAGGTGCAAAGCATGGTGAGCGTGCTCGGCTTCAGCTTTTCGGGCCAGGGGCAAAACGCTGCGCTGGCCTTCGTCACGCTCAAGCCCTGGGACGAACGCGAAGGCGCCACCCACACGGCCGAGGCCGTGGCCGGCCGCGCCTTCGGGGCGCTGATGGGCATACGCGATGCGTCCATCTTCCCCTTGAGCCCACCGCCTATCCCTGAGCTGGGCCAGTCGTCGGGCTTCAGCTTCCGCTTGCAAGACCGGGGTGGCAACGGGCACGACGCGCTGGTGGCCGCACGCAACCAACTGCTGGGCCTGGCCTCGCAAAGCAAGGTGATCAGCCAGGTGCGGCCTGATGGCCTGGAAGACGCGCCGCAGCTGGAGCTGAAGATCGACCGCGACCGTGCCAACGCGCTGGGCGTGGGTTTTGACGCCATCAACGCGTCGATCTCCACCGCGCTCGGCTCGGCCTACGTCAACGACTTTCCAAACCAGGGCCGTTTGCAGCGCGTGGTGGTGCAGGCCGACGCGCCCTCGCGCATGCAACCCGACGACCTGCTCAAGCTGACCGCCACCAACAACCAGGGCAAGCCGGTGCCGCTCGCTGCCTTTGCCACCACCCAGTGGGTGACGGGCGCGATGCAGACCGTGCGCTACAACGGCTACCCGGCGATGCGCATCAACGGCTCGGCCGCGGCCGGCTACAGCACCGGCGCGGCGATGACCGAGATGGAGTCGCTGGCGGCCAAGCTGCCAGCGGGCTTTGGCTTTGAGTGGACAGGCCAGTCGCGCGAAGAAAAGCTCGCCGGCTCGCAGGCTTTCATCCTCTACGGCTTTGCGATTCTTGCGGTGTTCTTGTGCCTGGCCGCGCTGTACGAGAGCTGGTCGATCCCGATGGCCGTCATGCTGGTGGTGCCGCTCGGCGTGTTGGGTGTCATCTTGGGTGTCAGCTTGCGGGGCTACACCAATGACGTGTACTTCCAGGTGGCGCTGATCACCATCATCGGCCTGTCGGCGAAAAACGCGATTCTGATCATCGAGTTTGCCAAAGACCTGCAGGCCCAGGGCCGCACGGCAATGGAAGCCGCTCTCGAAGCGGCTCACATCCGCTTTCGCCCGATTCTGATGACATCGCTCGCGTTCATTTTGGGCGTGCTGCCGATGGTGCTGGCCACGGGGGCCGGCTCATCGAGCCAGCGGGTGCTGGGCACCGGCGTGGTGGGCGGCATGCTCACTTCGGTGGCATTGGCGGTGTTCTTCGTGCCGGTGTTCTTTGTGGTGGTGCGCCGTTTTTTCAAGGGCAGCGAGCGTCAGCGAAAGATGCACGCCCATGAGACCGATTCCGATGGCCAAGGGGGTGCCCGCCATGTCTAAGCGTTTGTTGTCCATGGCCGCTGCATGGGCCCTCGCGGGTTGCAGCAGCATGGCACCGCAGTACGAGCGGCCTGCCGCGCCGGTGGCCGCGGGGTTCACCAACGAGGCCACGGGCTCCGGCGCACGCGCGGCGAGCGAGATCGAATGGCAAAGCCACTTTGCCGACGAGCGCCTGAAGCGCCTGATCGAGGTCGCGCTGAAGAACAACCGTGACCTGCGTGTGGCCCTGCTCAACATCGAGCAGGCCCGCGCCACTTACGGCATTCGCCGTGCCGACCAGTGGCCCACGGTGGGCCTGGGCGCCGCCGCCACCCGCGGGCCATCACAAGTCACCGGCAACATCACCACGCTCTACACCGTCGGCCTGCAAGTCACCGCCTACGAGCTCGACTTGTTTGGCCGGGTGCGCAGCTTGAGCGACGCGGCCCTGGCGCAGTACCTCGGCACCGAAGAAGGCCGCAAGGCGGCGCAGATCAGCCTGATCGCGGCGGTGGCCAACACCTACCTGGCGTTGATCGCCGACGACGAGTTGCTGGGCATCACGCGCGAAACACTCCAATCACGCGAAGAGTCGCTCAAGCTCGCCAAGCTGAAGTTCGACAACGGTGCCAGCTCCGAGCTTGACTACCGCCTGAACGAGTCGCAGCTCGAAGCGGCGCGGGTGACGCTGGCCCAGCTCACGCGCCAGCGTGCGCTCGACGAAAACGCGCTCACGCTGCTGCTCGGCCAAACCGCGCCCAACGACCTGCCGCCACCGCTTGCGATGAGCGAGCAGCGCCTGGCCACCGACCTGCCCACGGGCCTGCCGTCCGAGGTGTTGACGCGCCGCCCCGACGTGCGCCAGGCCGAACAGCAGCTGATCGCCGCCAACGCCAACATCGGCGCGGCGCGGGCCAACTTCTTCCCGCGCATCAGCCTGACCGCAAGCGCTGGCACGGCCAGCAGCGAGCTGAGCGGCTTGTTCAAGAGCGGCAGTGCGGCCTGGACGTTTGCACCGCAGATCCTGCTGCCGATCTTTGATGCCGGACGCAATAAGGCCAACCTCGACGTGGCCCAGGTCAACCGCGAGATTGCCGTCGCCCAATACGAGCGGGCCATTCAAAGCGCCTTCCGCGAAGTGCAAGACGCGCTCGCCGGCCGCGCCACCCTGGGCGAGCAGGCACGGGCGCAGTTGGCACAAGCCAATGCCGAGCAGGTGCGCTTCAAACTGGCCGACCTGCGCTACAAGAACGGCGCATCGAGCTACCTCGACGTGCTCGACGCACAGCGCTCGCTGTTTGCCTCACAACAAGCCGTGGTGCAGGTGCAGGCCGCGCAGGTGCAGAACCTGGTGACGCTGTACAAGGTGCTGGGCGGTGGCTGGGCCGAGCCGCCGGCGGCAACGAAGTAACGCGGGCAACACCCCATGGATTCACTCTCGCAGATGGCACTTGGCGCGGCCGTGAGCGTGGCCGTGATGGGCCGGCGCACCGCCGTCTGGAAGGCAGCGGCGTGGGGTGCCGTGGCTGGCACCCTGCCCGATCTCGATGTGTTCATCGACCACGGCAACGCCATCCACAACATGGTGCTACACCGCGCCGAGACGCACGCGCCGTTCTGGTTGACGCTGGTCTCCTTGCCCCTGGCCGCGGCCATTGCGCGGCTGCACAGCGAGTGGGCGTTGTGGCGGCGTTGGTGGCTGGCCATCTGGCTGGCGCTGGTGACCCACCCGCTGCTCGACACCATGACGGTCTACGGCACCCAGCTCGCGCTGCCCTTCTCGGACCACCCGTTTGGCGTGGGCAGCGTGTTCATCATCGACCCGCTGTACACGTTGCCGCTGTTGGTGGGCGCCGTGTGGGCGCTGGCCACACGCGGCAGCCCACGCGGCCTCAGGGCGAACACCATCGGCCTGGTGTTGAGCACGGCGTACCTCGCCTGGGGTGTGGCGGCGCAGCAGCAAGTTGAGCGCATTGCGCGTGCGTCGCTCGCCGCCCAGGGCATCAGCGCCGAGCGGGTGCTGGTCACACCGACACCGTTCAACTCGGTGTTGTGGCGGGTGGTCGCCATCTCGGGCAACCAATACCACGAAGGTTTTTATTCCCTGCTCGATGCCACACCGCGCATCGGCTTCGACCGTTTTGAGCGCGGCACCGCACTCGCGGCCGAGTTGCAAGGCCTTGATGGTGTGCAGCGCATCAGCGCCTTCAGCAAGGGCTTCTACAAACTGCAGCAAGACGGTGCCCGCGTGAGCATCACCGACCTGCGCATGGGCCAGGAGCCGGTCTATACGTTCAGCTTTGTGGTGGCCGAGCGGCACAGCGCGGCGGTGCCGCTCTCCAAGCCCGAACAAGTGGGCTCGCGGCCTGATCTCGCACGCTTCTT
>JBBRFR010000004.1:0-30117 GCA_038241485.1 Burkholderiales bacterium | reverse complement strand
TGCACGGCAAATGCGATTTCGGTGAAGTTGGCGCGGGCGCTGGTGTACATCACCTTGCGCAGCAGGCTGTAGGGCAAGGCCTTGTCACCCATGATGGTCACGGCCTTGCTGCTGCCGTCTTTGTCGGCGCCCATCACCTGGCGGCTGGCCAGCAGATCAAGCTCGGCCTTGAGGCCGGGGATCAGGTCACCTTGTATTGCGTTGGCCTCGGCCACGCTGGCCACCTTGCGGCCATCGACCACGATGTCGGTGTCGCTCACCGCCACGACGATGGTCTGGCGCGGTGCCTTCTCGGCGGTCGAGATCGGCAGCTTGACGGCGCGCGCGTTGGTCAGCACCTCGATGCCGGTGCTCGACATCAGGAAGAAGATCAAGATGGTGAAGATGTCGATCAGCGCCACCAGGTTCATGTCGAGCCCGGACTGATTGCGCGCCTTGCGTGCGGCGCGCTTCTGGAGCGGGGTCAGTTTCATGCGATGCCCTTGCCTACTTTTTGACGACGCTCATCGGCGCATCGCCGATCGAGATGTCGGGAAACAGCTCGAAGCTCGGCGCCTTGGCGGCGGTGCCCGGCGGGCGCACCTCACGCGTTGCGTCCATCACCTGCACCAACACGTCATACGCCGTGGTGGGCTGGGCCAGCACGCTGGCGGCCTTGGTGCCCGGGTACTTCGCCTTGATCTGCTGCAAGAGCGCCGAGAGGCCGGCGAGGTCGTAGCCCTGGGGCGTGCTGCTGATGCGCTGGATCAAGCCGCCGATGCGGTCACCAACCTCGATCGCGTCGGGCCGGATCACGATCTCGAGCTTGAGGTCATCGGTCTTGAGCTGCTCGACGCCGGAGTTTTTGGCCGGCAACGACAACTCGAGCACCGCGAGGTGCGAAAACACCGCCGTGGACAACAAGAACGGCACGAGCACCACGATCACGTTGATGAACGCGGTGACCTCAAGGTGCGCCGCTTGCTTGCTGAGGCGTCGTACGGGCATGGTCAGGCCTCCGCGCTGTGAGCTTGTCGGCCCATGATCAACGCGCTCCGGCTTGCTGCTCGGCCTTGAGGCGCCCGGTCACGTTCAGGAAGCTGATCTTGGCGGCTTCGAGCCCGTCAACGATCTCGCTGGTGCGCGCCTGCAAGAAGGCGTGGATCAGCAAGAAGGGAATCGCCACCGACAGCGCAAACGCGGTGTTGTTCATGGCGATCGAGATCGAGGCCGACAGCAGCTCGGCCTTCTCGGCCGGGTTGACCGCCGCCACCGCGGTGAAGCCCTTGATTAGGCCGATGATGGTGCCCAAGAGGCCCACGAGCGTGATCACGTTGGCGAGTGTGGCGATGTAGTGGGTGCGCTTTTCAAGGCGCGGCACGATTTCCATCATGCCCTCTTCCATGGCGGCGTCGATGTCTTCGCGGCGGGCCGGGCTTTGCATGCGCTCCAGGCCGTTGGCGACGATCTTGCCGATGGCGGCGTCGGAGCCGGCGGCCACGCTGTGCACCTCTTTGAACTTGCCACTTTGCAGCATGGGCAGCACCTTCGCCCACACCTTGCGGTTTTCGCTGCGCGCTCGGCGCAAGAAGACAAAACGCTCAATGGCGATCGCCACCCCCACCGCCATGATCGCGGTGCTGAAGTAGATGGCAACGCCGCTGTCTTGGAAGAACTTGATGGCGAAATCGAGGGAACTCATGGGCTTCTCCTGTAACGACTGATTCGAGGGGGTTATTTAGGGCTCACCGGCGCCGTTGGCGCTGGTTGAAGGGTGTCGGCAGCGGCCTTGGCCGCGACGAGTTGGGTGTCGTACTGAACCTGGCGGCGAAACACATCGCGGTCGATCGGAGCCAGCGCTTCGTCGAGCACGCTCGTCACCGGGCGGCCCGAGAGATCGCTCGGCACCGGTTTTTTCCAGGGCACGATGTACAACACCTTGGGCAGCTCGCGGTTGCCGATGATCTGCGTGCGGTCGATGTTGGCGCGGTCTTGCGCCAGCGCGGGCGCGGCAACAAGACACGCAACAAGGCCCACCACTGCCGTTCGGGCTGAGCCTGTCGAAGCCTTGGTGCCATGCGAACAGCCCTTCGACAGGCTCAAGGCGAACGGAGATTTCGGAGAGTTGTGTTTCATTCCTTCTCCTTGCGGTCGGTGGTGACCGGGGCAGCCTGAGCCGTCTTGTTGCGGTTCTTCAGATCAGCCACCCACTTGGTGACAGTGGCATCACCGCCCGGCGTGAGCGCGAGGTAGCGATCGTATAGCTCCATTGCACGTCTGCCGTCCCACAAATACAGGTCGGTCAAGATGCCCAGGTTGAGCGTGGCCGCGGCGTACTCGGGGTTGAGGTCGATGGCGCGCTCGTAGGCCGCGCGTGCCTTGGCAAACTGGCCTTGCAGCCGATAGGTGATGCCCAGCTGGTTGAAGTAGACCGGCTGGCGCGGGCTGGTCTTGACCGCCAGCTCCAGCTCGGCCACGGCTTCGGGCAGCTTGTTGGCCTGGCGGTAGATCACACCCAGGTTGGCGTGCGCGCCACCCAGCTCGGGGTGGAACTGGATCACCGACTTGAAGCCGCGCTCGGCTTCGTCCATGCGGCCGGCGCGCATGGCGCGGCGGGCGTCGTCGAAGGCGCGCTGCGCGGCTGCCGGCACCGCGACGTCGGAGTCGACAGGCTTGGGAGCCACGGCCGAAACGGCAGGTGCCGGGGCATTGGCAGCCGCCTTGGTGGCCTTGGCACCCACGGGCGCTGGGGCAGCGGGTAGCGGCTCGGCGGGCGCAGAGGCACAGCCCACCACCGCCCCGCAGCACAGCGCCACGAGCCACACGGAACGGGCGACTTCAGCGAATCGCATCGACTGTCACCTCCGCGCGCTCTGACTTGCCATAACGCAAGGGGCGCAAGTCTTTGAGTGCATCAAAACTGCGCTTGACCCATTCGTCGTAGATGCCTTCTTTGGTGCGCCTGGCGTTCACCTCGTGCAGCTCGGTCGATTTTTCAGCGAATGGATCGGCCTGCTCTTCCAGCATCAGGTTGTACTGCTCAAGCTCCAGCTTGGAAAGTTTCTTGGGGCGCTGTGAACCCATCAAGGCCTTGCCGAAATCTTGGTACAGCGAAGCAATGTGGTACGTCGCCGTGGTCGTCACATCGGCCACGCCATAGTTGGCGGCCACGCCATAGGCCTTCAGCACGTCGTCCATCTTGGCCTTCTTGAGCTTGAGGTTCTTGGCCAGCGGCTCGACCAGCGTCACCTTGCGGTAAGCCTCCAGAGTGGGCTCGGCCATGGCCAGTGCGCCCATCGCGGCCAGGTAACGGGTGCGGTCGGTGCGTGCCCCACCGGCGCGCTGGTCGGCCATGAAGATCTCTTGCATCAGTGCCATCTCACGCTTGCTGTTGCCGTCTTTTTTGGCGATCTGCGCCAGGCGGTAGCGGGCTTCGAGGTTGGTTTCCAGCGGGTCGGGGTATTGTTTCAAGTAGCGCTCGTAGGCCTTGGTGGCGAGGGCACGCGCGTTGCCCTTTTCGTGCAGCTCGGCGGCTTGCCACAGCGCGGCGCGCGCCACCTTCGGGTCGGCGCTCGCGGCCGACAGGCGCTCGAACTCACCGGCCGCCTGGCTCCAGTTGCCCTTTTCCATGTAGGCCACGGCGAGCTTGCCGCCCACCTCGGCCTGCAGCGGGTGCTTGGGGTAACGCTGGCGGAAGTCTTCAAGCGAGCGGGCTGCGCTGTCCCAGTCTTTCAGGGCGATCAGCGCAGCCGCGGCATCAAACTGCGCGGTGGCGCGCACCGCCGACAAGGGCGCCACCACCGCCACGCGGTTGAAGTGGCCCACCGCGTCGCGCAGCTGGCCGGCGACGCGTGCCTTCTCACCTTGTTTGTAGACCGTGGCGGCCAGGCGCTCGACCAGCTCGTTGCGGCCTGCTTCTTTTTCGGGCATCAACGCCAGCACTTCGACGTATGCCCGTTCGGCACGCTCAAACGCAGCACTGTCGAACGAGGTGTGGGCCACCACCGTCCAGGCCACCCGACGCTGCGCGGCGGGGGCCGGTGGGTCGAGTGCCAGCACCTGTTGGGCGACGGCCGCGGCACGCTCGTCGCGCAAGGCGAAGAGTTTTTCAGCCGTGTTGGTGAGCACCGTGCCCGCGCGGGTGTCGCTCGGGAAGGTCTTGCCAAAACGCAGCGCGCTGTCGACACCGGTGCGTTGCAGCTCGGCCACCTGGGCAGGTTGCGCGGTCTTTTCGAGCGCGGCATAACTCAGCAGCGCGGAGTAGCCGGCGTCAGCGCTCTTGGCATGCACCGGGTACTGGTAGGCGGCTTTTTCGTACTCGACCGCGGCTTCATTGAAGCGCTTGTCTTCGTACAGCAGCTCGGCCAGCAGGAAGTTGTTTTGCGCCGCTGCGGGGTCGCTGGGGAAGGCACTCAGGTAAGCGCGGTACCACTTCACCGCCTCTTGGTAGTCGGCGCTCTGCTTGCTCTTTTGCGCCAGCGCATGGTGGTGGCGCGCCAGCTCGGCCATGTGGGTCTTGACCAGCGGCTGCGCGGCCTCCCAGCCTTCGGGGTTGGCCTTTCGGAACTCGCTTTCCACGCCGTAGCGCGACACGTAGTCTTTCTTTGCATCGAGCGCCAAGTTGGCGAAGCCGTTGGCCTGGTAGATGTCGATCACGCGGGCTTGCAGCTGCGGCGCCTGGGCGTGCAGCGGCGCGCGTTTGGCAAAGGTGCCGAAGGCGTCGGCCGCGTCCTTAATGCGGTCTTGTTTGATGTAGAGCTCACCGAGCTGCTGGTAGACACGGAACTCGTAGGAGCGGCGTGCGTCGGTCGTCACGTAGGCGGGGATCGACTCCGCGCCTTGCAGGTTGGCAAGCGAGAGGCTGGCCACGCGGAAGGTGTCTTCGACCAGCTCGCGGTCACCGCGGGTGAGGCCTTCCAGGCTTTCAAGCTCGGCGCCGCCCGCGCGGTTGGCCACCTTCACATCGAGCACGCCGAAGAAGGAGCCCAGCGCCTCTTCGACCTTGGCCTGCTTGAACAGCGACCAGCCGTGCATGTAGAGCGCGCGGTCGTGGTAAGCGCCCTTGGTGTCGCCCTTCAGCACGGTGGCGTAGGCCTGCTCGGCGCCGGCGTAGTTCTGTGTGGTGAAGAGCAGCTCACCCCGGCGGAACTGGGCTTCGGCCATGTAGCTGGTCTGCGGGTACTTCGCCACCAGGCCATCGAGCGTCTTGAGCGCCGTCTCCAGGTCACCGCCCTGCTCGTGGGCACGGGCGATCTGGTAGTAGACGCGGTCGTTGCCCGGGTCGTTGGGGAAGGTCTTCAAATAGTCTTCGTAGCGCGCGATGGCGGCCTTGTAATCGGGCGTGGCCGGCCCGTCGGCGCTGGCGAGCTTGTTGTCGGCGGTGTCCATTTCCAGGTCACCCAAACGGCGCATGGCTTCAGAGCGCTGCGGCGCGTTGGGCGCCACTTCCAAAAACTTGCGGTAGGCGGCAATGGCTTTTTCTTCGCTGCCGGTCACGCCCTGGTCGGCCTGCACGTCGATCTGGCGGCCGGCCAGGCTCTTGAGCGTGGGCGGCTCCGCTTGCTGGCTCGCACGTTTGCCCGCGCAAGCGCACAGGCCGCACAGCAGCAGCGCGTAGACGAGTGGGCGCACGGCGGCGTTCATGGCGGCCTTACTTGGGTGCATTTTCTGCATCCTTGGGCACGCCCGGCTTGGGCTCGGGTTCTTTGGGTTTGTTGGCCCGGTCGTAGAGCTGCGCCACGGCAAAACGCGCTTGTGTGGAATAGGCGGCCAGGCGGTCTTTCTGCTGCGTGAGCTCGGCCACGGCCAGCTCTTGCAGTGCCCCTTGTTGCTCTTTGCTCAGCGCCGCCACGAGCGGGATCAAGGCCTGAATGCGTTGGTCGTGCTCGGCAATGCGTTGCGCAAATTGGTCGAAGCGCGCGGGCTCGTCGCGCTGGGCCTGCACCAGCGCGGCTTCGCGTTGTTTGGCTTCGCTGATGCCAGCATCCAGCGTTTGCAGCGCACGTTTGGCTTCGTACAGACGGGCCGGGTACGACTGGGCCAGTTGCCATGTCAGCGCACCCGCGACCAAGCGCTGGCGCTCGCGCGCCGCCGTGGCCTCGGGCGTGTCACCCAGGGCCTGGAGGTTGGCTTGCACGCCGTCGAGCCGCTGCAGCAACTCGCGCTCCTTGGTGTCAGCAAAGGCCGCGCCGTCGCCTTGCACCTCGGCCCCTTGCAGCTCGGTGGCGAGCGTGGCACCACGCAGCGTGAGTTCATTGACGCCGGTCTCGCGCGCCTTCGCCAAAAATTGCGGCAGACGCTCGGCGTAAGCCTTGCGGCGGTTGTCAAGCATGTCGCCAAACACCACCAGGCTGTCTTTCCACTGCTGCAGGTTGCGGGTGAGGAACTGCAGGTCGCGGTAGTTCTTGAAGGCTTCCTGGAACTCGTGTTGCGACAGCACCTGCGTCAGGTGGCCGCCGTGCGGCATGTGCGGCAGCTCACGAATGCTCCAGAACCAGCCCATCTCTTCGCCCGGGTTGCGCTCCAGCAGGCCGTCAATCAGCTTGCCCGCGCGGATGGCGGCAATGGATTCGTCAAGCCCGGTGTTTTCGCGCTCGAACAGGGTGATGGCGGCGTTGTAGCGCTCAAGCGCCTGGCCATACGCGCCAAGCTGGCCAAAGGCATACGGCAGCGCAATGCTGGCTTCGAGCACGGCCGAGTCGCTGGTGTCGCGTTGGCTCAACTCGGTCCAGGGCACCAGGGCCTGTTTGTGGTTCTTCAGCGAGGCCGAGGCCCAGCCGAAGCCGAGCAAGGCCTTGTTTGACTGCGAGCCGTTCAGGCGCACACGCTCCAGGTAAGGGCCTGCTGCCTCGGGCCGGTTGTCTTGCAAGGCGGTGAAGCCCAGCGCCACGTTGGCCTTGTCGCGCAGGCTGCGGAATTCTTCGCTCGCTTGCGGCGGTGTGGGGGCTTTGCCCAGCTGATCCAACAAAGCGCTGCCGCCCGCGGGGTTGCCGCTGCGCACCAGGGCCACGCCCAGGTTGTAGCGGGCGTACAGGCTCGCACTGGTGGTGCCCTTGGAGATTTCTTTGGTGGGGTCGGCCATGCTGTTGAGCACGGTCACGGCGGTCGCGTAGTCGCCGCGCGCCATCGCCACATGGGCCTTGAGCAGCACACGCTCTTCTTCGAGTTCGGGTGGCAGGTTCTTTTCGATGCGGCCAAGCGCGTCGTCGGCTTCGGCATAAAAACCGCGTTGGTAGCGGATCTTGGCCAGGAAGAACCAGGCCCGATCACGCACCGGCGGTGCAGCGCCCCGCTCGATCAGCAACGCAAAGATTTCACCCGCCTCTTTGTGCATGCCGTAAGAGAGCAGCAGGCCGCCACGCAAAACCTCGGCTTCGTCGGCGTGCCTGGACACGCGCTTGAAGTGCTGCGACACCATCAGGCCGGTGACCGAGGTGAAGTAGTGGTCTTGGTAGAAGTGGAACAAGGTGTCGCCGTAATGCGGGTCCTTGACCAGGCCGTCGGGCTTGTCGGCGGCCGAGGCCGCGCCACCCACGGCAAAAGCCAGAGCCGCGGCGACGCCGAGCCGGCGCAGCACACTCTTCGGAGAAATCCGCAGGCGCATGTTCGCTTACTGCTTTCGGCTTGTCGTGCGCTTCACTGCCAGACCTTGACCACGAACTCCGGCTGCAGCTTGCCCGCCGAGTCCTTGATCTGCAGCTCGATGTACTTGGGCTCGGTGCCCTTGTCGAACTTCACCGTGGCGCCACGTTTGTAGTCGCGAAAGTGCGGCCCGCCGCCGGTGAACAGCGCCACGATCTCGTGCGTGCCCGACTTGAGGTTGCCGAGGTACATGCGCTGCACGCCTCCACGGTGCAGGGCTTTCACTTCGAGCGGAGAGTAAAGGTAATTGGCAACGACCTTGTCATCGAGCTTGACCTGCACCGAGCCCAGCTCGAAGAGCTTGCCCACGTCCATTGACAAGAACACCGCCACTTGGGTGTTGGCCGGGAAGAGCAGCTCTTCTTCGAGCACCAGCAGGTCGCGGTTGAGGCGAATCACGTCGCCCTTGGCCTCTTGGATGCGGGTGTCCAGGCTGGCCGACGAGGCGGCGGCGGCCGGCGCGCTGGCCGCAGCAACGGGAGCCGACGCCGTGGCCGCGGGTGCAGGTGCAGGGGCGCTCGCAGCGCTTGCGGGCGCGCCGGCGGCCCAAGCTGGCGACGTGGCGAGCAGCAGGCTGGCAACTATCCATTTGCAGCGGTGATGGAAGTACATGAGGCGAACCTTCTTCAGAATGTGGCCGACACGAACAGCTGGATGATGCTGGCGTCGTGCTCGTAGGGTTTGCCGGTGCGCACGTCGGTGAAATCGGCGAACTTGAACCGCACCCTCTCGACCGCCGCGTTGAGCTTGATCTCGTAGCTGCCCGGCACCTTCTTGGCCGTGTACGACACCTTGGCACCCAGGCTCGTGGACTTGAAGGTGCTGAGCTGGCGGTTGCGCGACAGGTAGGTGGTCTGGCTGAGCGCGTTGTCGGTATAGAACAGCGCCCGGTTTTGCGTGTAGTAGCGCCCATACCAGTCGACCAGCCAGGGGTCACCGATCTGGCGGCTGTAGCCAAACTCGGTGGTGTGGGCCTTGATGTCCCAGGTGTCCCAGAAGTAGCGGTATTCGGCGCGCACGGCGTTGCCCGGGGTCACCTCGCCGAGCACACGAACCTTGACCGAACGGCTGGACCGGGTGCGCGGGTTGCTCTCGGGCACGGTGGTGCCGAAGGCGCGCGCGGCACGGTAAGGGCTGCCGAGGAAGCCGTCGTCTGACACCGCTTCCATGTTCAGGCTGGCCAGCCAGCGGGGCGACAGAATCTGCGTCACGCCGAAGCGGTAGCGCCAGTGGGTGGCGTTGTCGATGAAACCTTCGCCCTTGCGGCCCACCAGGTCGTGGGCTCGGGTGTAGCCCAGGCTGAGCGAGGTCATGCCGCCAAACACCTCTTGCGCAATGTCGATGCTGGTGGCAGCGGCGATGTAATCGGGCTCCTTGCTGTGCGAGGTGCTCACGCTGATGGTGGCGTCGCGCACCACGTAGTCAGCGCCGAGGTTGTACTCGTTGCGCGTTTCTTTGTAGGGGCTGGCGGTGGTCACGACGTCGATCGACGCGTTGCTGACCATGTCGATGTAATACGAGCCCGAGAGCGACAGGTTTTCGCCGAGCTTCTTGCGCACCAGCACGGCCGGGCCATACGCCTTGAGGCCGCCACCGTCGTAGACGTGGTACATCGCATCGGCACGGTCTTCGGGCAAGGTGGGTGCGGCATGGGCGACACCGCTGGCCAGGGCCCCGCCCAACAGGCCGGCGGCCTGAACCGCGTGCACGCGGTTGCGGCGCAGCGCGGCCAGCAGGCGCAGCAGGCCGCGCCAGGCATGCACCACCGAGCGCCGCCAGAGCGGGCGCGCTTCAGTTGCAGCCACAACCGCCCCCTTGCACGCCGGTGGCACCACGGCCACCTTCGCGCACTTCGCGCACGTGTTCGTAGTGTTTGTCAGACAGGCCGTTGCGCGAGAACTGCATGATCGGCGAGGCCAGTCGCTCGCGTTCATACGGCTTCACCCAGGGCTCGATGCTGCCGCACCCCGACAGCAGCAACACGCAAGCCGCGAGCGCTGCAAACCGGGCGGGTGACAGAAGCTTGGGCATGTTCATTCCTTCAGCAGGTCGCGGATCTGCTTGTCGTACAGGTCTTCGTAGCCGTCTTGATAACCGCGGTGCACGAAGCGCACTTTTCCGCTGCGGTCGATGACCATGGTCGAGGGCATGCTGTTGAGGTCGTACAGGCGGCTCACCTTCTTGTCGGTGTCGAGCAGCACCGGGAATTTGACGCCCAGCTTGGCTGCCAGGTCGGCCGCGTTGCGCACGTCGTCGTCGACATTCACACCCAGCAACACCAGGCCCGAAGACTTGTACTTGTCGGCGATGCGGTTCAGGTGCGGCATCTCCTTGCGGCACGGGCCGCACCAAGTGGCCCAGAAGTTCACCAACACCACCTGACCACGCTGCTCTTGCAGGCGCACGTTGCTGCCGCTCAGGGTGCGCAGGGTGAAGTCAGGGGCGGCAGCGCCGACCGTGGCCGCCGCGCTGGCCAGCGTGGCGCTGGCCGCCAACAGCAGGCCCAGAACGGCACGCATGGAAGAGAAATATCGCGAGGTCGTCATGAAGCACCTGTCAGAAGAAGAAGGTTGCACCCAGGGTCATTTCGAGGTTCTGGGTTCGCTGGCGTTTGCCGAGCAAGTCGAGTTCGAACATGTGGTTGCGCATGTCGATCTGCAGCGCGGCCCAGTCGGCCAGGAACACACGCGCGCCGAAGCCGAAGTTGAAGGTCTGCTTGCGCTGTTCGTCGAAACCGATGCGCAGGCTGGTGTTGCCGATGCCACCGATGATGTAGAGCGCCGAGGTCTTGGCCCAGCTGCGGCCGATAAACACCTCGCCCGGCAGCACGTTGTAGCCAATCGACAGGTTGTAGTACTTCAGCTTCTCTTCAGCCGAGATGAAGATGCCGCCCGGCAGAATCTGGCGGAAGGCTTCGTCGCTCACCTTGGTTTGGCCGTAAGCGCCTTCGACAAAAAAATCTTCGGTCACGTGGTAACCCAGGCGCACGCCGCTGACCGAGTTGGAGCCGAAATTCTGGGTGGCGTAGGTGCCGGTGAAGAGGCCAACCTCGAAGTCGTTCGACGGGATCTTGGGCACCTTCACGTTGCGCCGCTCGACCTGCGGCACGATTACTTGCTCGTTGGCTGGCTTCTGATCCTTGGCGTCTTTTTCGTCTGCCGCGTGGGCGCCCGTGGTCACAGCCAACAGGGCAGCGATCAGCAGCAGGGAGGCAAATGGCTTGGTGTGCATGGGGTCGTCCGTAAGAGCCCGTCAGAAGAAGAACGATATGCCGGCCGCCACCGCGCGGTACTCACCCACACGGGTCTCGCCGAGAAAGGCGGTGTAGAAGGTGTAGTCGACGCGGGCCACAAAACGGTCGGTCAAGTGGTAGCGCAGGCCCACGGCGGCATTGGCCATGTTGACGTTGGTCGTTTGTGCGCTCACCAAGCTGGCGTTGGGGATGTTCTTGAACTTGCCCACCCCGATACCGAGAAACGGTGACAGGCGGCGGTGCGACCAGGGCTCGGCGTTGAGGTTGATGTGCCAGAAGTCGGTGCCGGAAAACACACCTTGCACCTGGCCGATGGTGGCCTCGAACGACAGCGTGTCGGAGACGCGGTAACCCGTCCAGACCTTGAGCAGCGGCTCTTTCTTGAAGCGGCCCCAGCCCGCACCCAACTCGAGCTTGCGGGCGAGGTAGTCGTCGAGCAGCACGTCGCGGAAGGTCTTCACGCTGCCGGCTTCAGTGAGGGTGCGCTCCAGTTGTTGGCGAACCACCCAGCCGACCGTGCCCTTGCCGGTGCGCACCTTGAACCAGTCGGTATGACGCGATTCGATCTCGATCCAGTCTTCACGCTCGACCACATGGAACACCGGGAAGCCGCGGCCCGGGCCGGTGCGCACTTCCAGATAGGGGTCGGCCACCTTCAGGCGCTCAAGCGGCGCATCGGCAGCCTGGGCCGGTGCCACGGCCAAGCTGGCACCTAGCAACAAGGCGCCCCAGACCATCACCCTGCGCGACACAGTCAGACCCGCGGACAGAAGGCTCATTGGGTAAGGCACGCCCCAGGTGCTGGGTCGTAGCTGAACTCGCTTTGCCCGACCGGTGCGGGGTGCGTCATCCAGTACTGGAGCAACCTCACGTTGTTGTCGAGGTCGGTCTCGAAGATCAGGCCGCCACCGTGCAGCACGTTGCGCACCAGCGGCTTGGTGATCAAGCGGCTCTGGGCGATGGCGGTGAAGACCACCTCGCCCTGCGAGGAGTAGAAGTTTTTGTACATGTCCGTGTTGCGGATCACGTCAGCGGTGTTGGCCGGGTTGTTGAGGTCGACCACCGCAGCCGATGGGATGACCCGGAAGGCGCCGCCCGTGCCAGCCGCATTGTCATGGCAACCGGAGCCGGCACACGTGTTGGTCGTGGCCGTGCCCGGAATGGGCAATTGCGCGATGAAGATGGGGTTGATGCAGCGCTGAAAGTAGGCGAAAGACAGGTTTTGCCCGCCGCGCGCCTCTTCGTTGTTCACATTCGGTGGGTTGCCAAGCGGGCTGCCCCCACCGCAACCCGTGCCCAGGCTGACCACCGCGGTACACACACCCGCCCACTTGAGGAGCATGGGTGTGCGCCGCGCTGAGGCTTGTTCTGGCGTCATCGGCATCCCGTGGCAATCCAGGCCGCGATGGTGTTGTATGCCGTGCTGCCCAGCGGCAACACCGCCGCCGTGCCACCCAGGGGGTGCGGCGCCGTCGACGGCCTGCTGAGCAAGTAGTTCGAGCTGGCGTTGCAGGTGTCAGAGATCATCGACAAGGTCACGTTGAAATCACCCTCGGCGCTGCCGGTCAGCACAAAACGATTGTCGCGGAAGGCGCTGCCGGTGGGCGTGCCTTCGTCGCTGCCCACGGCCTGGTGGCAGCTGGCCGCGCAGGTGGAGCGCAGGATCGGGTGGACCGTGGTCTCGAACACCGATTCGCTCAAGCCATTGACCGAGCGCACGCCGCCAGCGGGGTCGAACGGGTCGTTGTAGTACTGGCCACCCAGGTCCATCCACTCGACCAGCAGGCGCTTTTCAGCCAGGTTGAGCATCGTGGAGTGGTTGACCGCCGGGGTCGGGTACTCGGCGCGGGCACCGGCACCAGCCAGCAGGGTTTCGCCGAACAGAATTTCGGTCAGGCGGCTCTTGCGGGCGATACCGGCCGAGTTGGCAAAGCCCGAGCTGGCTTCGACCAACGGAGCGCCGCGAACGATCATGGGCACGCCGTTTTCAAGGCGAATCTGCGGCAAGCCGGTGCTGCCGTCGATCACCGGATCGCCCAGCATCAGCTCTTCGTAGGACGTCACGCGGCCGGTGCCGGCAGTCGTGCCACGCAGATCGAGCGCGGCCGAGTCGGCGTGGCAACCGGTGCAGGTGTTGGCGCCAGCCACACCACGCGAGCGTGTCCACAGCGGCTGGATGTGTTCGGGGTAGTTGATGATGCCGCGGCGCACGCCGGAGATGGCGGGAGCAGCCGTCGCCAGGTCATCGGCCGGGTTGGCGTTGCCGGTGTAGCGGATGTTGATGGCGGGGCGAGCCGTCACGCCAGACTGGGTGGTGTCGGCCCAGACGTCGGTGAAGCTCATGTCGGGAGACAGACGCAGCAGCGTGGAGTCCTCGCGGGTGCGGGTCGAGGCCATGGTTTCACCCGACCGGTGGACACCCGCCAGCGATGCAACCAGTGCCGCAGGCAGGGTGTTGACCACCACACCAGAGTTCAGCGAAGCGCCGCGACGCGGGCTGTGGCAACCGTCGCAGGTGCGGCGCTCGCCAGGGCGTACCTGGATCCAGTTGGTGTGCGTCTGGATGCCACGGCCCTTGTTGTCGATGATCGACAGCGCGATCGGGGTGTCGGCCGGCACGTGCAGCTTGAACGAACCATCGGGTTCGACCGGTGCGTAGCCCAGGATCTGCTGTTGTTCGAACTCGGTTTCACCGATTGAGCCACGCAGGCCGGTCATGCCGGAGGGCGGCGCCACTGCGCGCGTGACACGCACAAAGCGCACCGGTGAGCAGCCGTAGGCCGCGTCGGCCGGGTTCTTCATGCGAACCAGGTCGGCCACCATCGAGCGGGTTTCGGTCGGCTCATTGGGCGCCGCGGTCATGGCGATGCCGGTGCTGCAGCCCGCCGGGCGGTCGACGGCAGTCAGCATGCCTTCACCCATGCGGCCGAGGCCGTCGGTGTCGTACACGCTGCGCACTTCGATCAGGGCCAGGCCCTGACCGGCCAAGATTGCATCGACAGGGGTCGGCTGGGTGGCGTTCGGCTCGGCCCGTGCCTGCAGCGGGATCGGGTCGGTGTACATGAAGCCAGGCGGCGGAGCGGCCACGATCAGCCAGGTCTGGTTGGCCGGGTTGAACATGTAGACGGCGTAAGCGGCCGGCGCGTTGTCGCGCAGCGAGTCACCGGCCACGGCGGCAGCCATGCGGTTGCGGTTGCCCAGACGGGTTTTTTCGGTGTCGGTCAGGGTGGCGCAGGAGACGACGATGCCATCACGCGTCACTTCACAGGGGCGGTACGACACCAGCACGCGGTTGCTGCCGTCCCACAGCGGGTAAGGCGTGGTGATGCGGCCGTATTCAGACAGGCCGCCTCCAGCGTTGAGGGCTTGCGCCGTCACCGAGCGCTGGCCACCTTGTGCGGGCACCGTGGTGTTGGCGGGGGTGTTGTTCTCGGAGTAGTCGGTTGCGTTGATGAACATCATCGCGCCGCCTTCTTGCGTGCGCGACAGCGGCATCAGCGAGCTGGCGAGGTGGCCGCGGTACGGGCCGTTCGGGTCCATGTCGCGCGGGTGCAGGAAGCTGTTGCCCGGGCTTTGGGCGCCGTAGAGCACGAACATGTCGGTGCCATCGGGCTTGGCGCGGAAGATGGCGAAGCGGTTGCGGTCACCCACGTGCTCCCAGCGCGAGAACATGATGTCGCCGTTCGGGCGCACCACCGGGTTGCGGTCGTGGCTCTGGTTGAACGAGATCTGCTGGATGTTGGCGCCAGTGGCGTCCATGGTGTGCAGGTTCAGCACCGCCTCGCGCTCGTATTCGTCAAGCGCCTTGTAGTTCTGGCCCAGCGCCTGGTTGACGCGCGACTTGGCCTGGCGGTTGGACGCAAACACAAAGCCTGCGCCGGCCGCCAGGTAGGCCGGGTCGACGTCATCGTCTTGCGTCGAGCTGGTCAGGCGACGCAGCGTGCCGCCGGCGAGGCCGCCGGTGGTCATGTCGTATTCCCAGATGTTCCAGCGGCCGGTACAAGCCGCCACGCCACCGACGGTCGAGGTGTTCGCCGTGGGGCAACGCAGCGAGAACACGATCTTCTTGCCGTCGTAAGAGACCTCGGGATCGGAGGCGTCACCGCGGCCTTGCGTGATGGCGGCGGTGATGTTGCGCTCGGGCGCACTGGGCGACGACTTCTCGCGCACCATCAAGTCACCACCGGCTGCGAAGTTGGTGCCGTCGGTCGGGTTCATGCTGAGCGTGGTCGAACGCTTCGCGTAGGCCAGGGGCACATCGCCCGCGACCGTGACGGTGCTGCCACCTTCGCTGCTGCCGCTGCCGCAACCCACGAGCAAAACGCTCGCTGCAGCAGACACCCAGGCCAGTGCACACATTCTTGTCAGGACTTTTTTCATATTCGCCTCCATGCGAGTCCGATCAATCACAAACGACATGCTGGTCATTGGTGGCGCGGCTGCGAAGCCCCGTTCAACAAACCAGACGAGTAGTGCAAGACACCGGACGCATCTACCACCACCGCATCGACACCCGGCAGCGACTCGATGAGCCGCATGCCCTTGTCCAACCCCATCACAAACAAACACTTCGACAACCCCTCGGTGGTCAGCCCGTCATCCGCGAGGATGGTCACGCTGCGCACCGCACTCGGCGATTGGCCGGTCTTGGGGTCGATCAGGTGGTGAAAACGAACGCCGCCTTCTTCAAAGAAGCGCTCGTAGTCACCTGACGTTGAAATCGCCACGTCTTCGAGCGGCAGCACCGCCACCACCTCGCCCGCACGACGCGGGTCGCGAATGCCGATAGTCCAGGGGCGGCCACCGCGGTCGCCCATCACGTGGCTGTCTCCACCGGCGGCGACCGTCGCGTTGGCGATACCGTGGCGCTTCAGAATGGCCACGCTGTTGTCCACGGCATGCCCCTTGGCGAAGCCGCCCAGGTCGATGCGCACACCTTCGCGCGCAAAACGCAGTGTGCGGGCCTTGCGGTCGAGAATCAGGTGGCGGTAGCCGACGCTGGAGCGGGCGCGCTCCAGGGCTTCGTCACTGGGCTTGATGCCCAGGCGGTAGTCAAACAACTGGCCAATGCCGGCGAAGGTGATGTCGAACGCGCCGCCCGACAGTTCAGAAAACTCGATCGCCCGCGCAATCAGCCGCGTCATCTCGTCGCTCAACTGCACCGGGTGGTGGGCCGCTTCGCGGTTGATCACCGACAGCTCGGAGTCGTGCTTGTGCGGGCTCATCGTGCGGTCGATGCGGTGCATCTCTGCCATCACCGCGTCGATGGCGGCTTTGCCGGCAGCGCGGCTTTCGCTCCAGAGCTCGACACGTATCGCCGTGCCCATGATCGCTTCTTCACGGCTGTACCAGGCGCCTTGCTCCAAGGCGCGCCCCAACCCACGATCATGTTCGACCGCGCGGGGGGTGGGCTTGGTGGCGCCGAACAGCATGGCTACTCCAGGCGCTCCGACAGTTCACGATAAAGATTCAACGCTCGCTCCGTTTTCATTTTTTCTGGAAGGCCTTCAAACGCTGTGCGCCATTCGGGCCTTGCTCGTTCCGGCCGCATCATCAGGCCTCACAACCCAAAAAATAACGTCAATAGTTGGCAAACGACGACGACCTTACATACGGTCGCAGAAGATACGGCGGCCGCTATTCGAGTACGCAGGCTGGTGCTACAAGTACGGAACTCGCAAGCCGCCCAAGGGACATACGGGGTGCGCAGATAATCCGGCGGTTGATGGCCCGCTTGCCGGCCGTCTTGCCCACAGCTTCACGAACTAACGCGAGCCCCCGCTCACATGTCTTGCACAGCCCTGCTTGGCCACGCCCAGGCCCCTGCACACCCGGTTCAACTCTCCTACTCGCCGCACCCGGCGAGGCCGCTGCCATGAAGCCACGCCATAAACGCATTGCCATCATCGTGGGGGCGCTTGCCGGTCTCGGCGTTGCCGCTGGCTTGGTGCTCAACGCCTTGCAAAGCAATGTCGCCTTCTTCTTCACGCCCACCCAGGTGATCGGCGGTGAAGCGCCCAAGAACAAGGCCTTCCGTGTCGGCGGCATGGTGCGTGAGGGCAGCATCAAGCGCGACCAGATGACGGTGCACTTCGTCATCACCGACACCGCACGCGACGTGCCGGTCAGCTACACCGGCATCCTTCCGGATCTCTTCAAAGAGGGCAAAGGCGCGGTGGTGCAAGGCAAGCTCGGCAGCAACGGTGAGTTTCTCGCCACCGAGGTGCTGGCCAAGCACGACGAGAACTACATGCCGCCCGAGGCGCAACACGCAGTCGATCAGGCCAAGAAGGCCGGGGGAAATGTGAAATGACGCCTGAACTCGGCCACCTCGCCCTCATCCTCGCCCTGTTGGTTTCCATCACCCAGGGCGTTTTGCCGTTGATCGGCGCGCACCGCGGCCATGCCGGCTGGATTGCCCTGGCCCGACCGGCGGCGCAGACGCAGTTCGTGTTGGTGGCGTTCGCCTTCGGCTGTCTGATGCAGGCCTTTTTGGCCAACGACTTCTCGGTGGCCTACGTCACCAACCACTCCAACTCCAAGATGCCCACGGTCTTGCGCGCCGCCGCGGTCTGGGGCGGGCACGAAGGCTCGCTGTTGTTGTGGCAGCTGATGCTGACCGGCTGGGCGTTTGCCGTGAGCCTGTTCTCGCGTCAGCTGCCGCAGGCCATGGTGGCGCGGGTGCTGGCGGTGCTGGGCCTGGTGGGCACGGGTTTTCTGCTGTTCATGCTGCTCACCTCCAACCCCTTCGAGCGCATGTTGCCCGCCGCCGCCGATGGCCGCGACCTCAACCCGCTGCTGCAAGACCCGGGGCTCATCATTCACCCGCCCATGCTCTACATGGGCTACGTGGGCTTCTCGGTAGCGTTTGCCTTCGCCATCGCCGCCCTGCTGGCCGGCCGGCTCGACGCCGCCTGGGCCCGCTGGTCGCGCCCCTGGACCAATGCAGCCTGGGTCTTTCTCACCATCGGCATCGCGCTCGGCTCCTACTGGGCGTATTACGAGTTGGGCTGGGGCGGCTGGTGGTTTTGGGACCCGGTCGAAAACGCCTCCTTCATGCCCTGGTTGGTGGGTACCGCACTGATCCACTCGCTGGCCGTCACTGAAAAGCGCGGCAGCTTCAAAAACTGGACCGTGCTGCTCGCCATCAGCGCGTTTTCGCTCTCGCTGCTGGGCACCTTTCTCGTGCGCTCGGGCGTGCTGACCTCGGTGCACGCCTTTGCCACCGACCCCGAGCGCGGCGTCTTCATTCTTGCGTTCCTGGTGGTGGTGATCGGCGGCTCGCTCGTGCTCTTTGCCTGGCGCGCACCCAAGGTCAGCATGGGCGGCGCGTTCGCCCTCTTCTCGCGCGAGACGCTGCTGCTGGTCAACAACGTGCTGCTGGTGGTGGCTTGCGGCTCGGTGCTGCTGGGCACGCTCTACCCGCTGCTGATCGACGCGCTGGGCATGGGCAAGCTCTCGGTCGGCCCGCCTTATTTCAACGCGGTGTTCGTGCCGATCATGGTGCCGCTGCTGTTTTTGATGGCTGTCGGGCCCCTGGCCCGCTGGAAACACGCCGACGCGCGCGACATGGCGCAGCGCCTGCGCTTGGCCGCCGTGATCGCGGTGCTGGCCGGCATCGGCCTGCCCTTCCTGGCGGGTAGCTGGAGCCCGCTGGTCGCGCTGGGCCTGCTGCTGGCGGTGTGGATCATCGCGAGCAGCGCCTTTCAGATCCGCGAGCGCATCAAGTCGGGCTGGCCACCACGCTCTTACTGGGGCATGCACCTGGCCCACGTGGGCATGGCGGTGTTTGTCATCGGCGTCACGCTGGTGAAGGGTTATGAGGTCGAAAAAGACGTGCGCATGGCCCTTGGCGACAGCGTCGAGATGGGCGGCTACACCGTGAAGCTGCGCGGCGTGCAGCAGGTGCCCGGCCCCAACTACATCGCCCAGCGCGGCGACATCGAGCTCTCGAAAAACGGCCAATTTCTGCGCGAAATGCACCCCGAGAAGCGCAATTACTTCTCGTCGCAAATGCCGATGACCGAAACCGCCATCGACAGCGGCTTCACCCGCGACCTGTACGTCTCGCTCGGCGAGCCGCTCGACCCGCAAGGCTCGGCCTGGAGCGTGCGGGTGTATTACAAGCCTTTCATCAACTGGATCTGGGGCGGCTGCCTGTTGATGGCCCTGGGCGGCGGGCTCGCCGCGGCCGACCGCCGCTACCGCCTGAAGAAAACGCAGGGCGCCGTCACGCAGGGAGCGGCGGCATGAAACGCTTCCTGATTCCGCTGGCGCTCTTTGTGGTGCTGGCGGTCTTTCTCGGCATCGGCCTCAACCGCGACCCGCATGAGGTGCCCTCGCCCCTGGTGGGCAAGGCCGCACCGGCCTTCACGCTGCCGCAGCTTGATGTCGACACCCCCTTCAGCCCCAAAGACATGGCTGGCAAGGTCTGGCTGTTCAATGTGTGGGCCTCGTGGTGCGTGTCGTGCCGACAAGAGCACCCGATCCTGGTCGACTTTGCCAAGACCCAGCTCGCGCCGCTCATCGGGCTCGACTACAAGGACAAGCGCGACGAAGCCCGCGCCTGGCTGAAGCGGTATGGCAATCCCTACGACTTCTCGGTCGTTGACGCCGATGGGCGTGTGGGCATCGACTACGGCGTCTACGGCGTGCCCGAGACCTATGTGATCGACAAGGCCGGCATCATCCGCTTCAAGCAGATCGGCCCGGTCACGGCCGAGGTGATGCAAAACAAGATCGTGCCCTTGATCAAAGAGCTGCAGAAATGAAGATCCTCTGGGCCTCGATGCTGGCGCTGGCCACATTCACCGCACAAGCCAACCAAGCCGCCCCACTGGCCGAAGACCCGGTGCTGGAGCAGCGCCTCGTGCACATTGCCGAAGAGCTGCGCTGCCTGGTTTGCCAAAACGAATCACTCGCCGGCTCACGCGCCGACCTGGCGCTCGACCTCAAGCGCGAGATTCGCCAGCTCATCCAACAAGGCAAGACCGACCAGGAGGTGCGCGACTTTCTGGTCACACGCTATGGCGACTACGTGCTCTACCGCCCGCCCGTCAAACCCACCACCTGGCTGCTGTGGGGCGGGCCTTTTGTACTGCTGGCCGGGGGGCTGGCGGGCTTGATCGTGTTCTTGCGCAAGCGCCGGCCCGCAGACGCCGCGCTGTCACCAGAAGACCAACGCAAGGCTGAAGCTTTGCTGAATGACGAGGGCCAGGACAAGCCCTTGCCCAAGGGAGGTTCGTGATGGGTGGTTTTGTGTTGGCTGCGGCGGTGCTCGTCGCGGTCACCCTGTTGTTGTTGTTGCGCCCGTGGCGACGCGCCCCGGCCGCCGATGTGGCGAGCACACCCGAGGTCAACGCCGGTGTCTACCGCGACCAGATGCACGAGCTTGACCGTGACCTCGCTGCCGGCACACTCTCGGCCGAAGACCATGCCCAGGCCCGCGCCGAGTTGCAGCGCCGCCTGCTCGACGACGCCGGCAATGGCGACGCCCAGGCCACTGCCCCGTTCGGCATGCGCGCCACCACACTCGCGCTGGCCGTGCTGATGCCGCTGGCCGCCGCCGGGCTCTACGCGGTGCTGGGCACGCCGGCCGCGCTCGACCCCATGGCCAAGCGCGAGCCCACGCGACAAGACGTTGAAAAGATGGTGGCCGACCTGGCCGCCCGCCTGGAAAAGAACCCCGGCGACACCAAGGGTTGGGTCGTGCTCGCACGTTCTTATCGCGCGATGAATCGCCTGCCTGAAGCGGAAAACGCCTTCAACAAGATCGGCGACACGCTCTACCAAAACGCCACCTTGCTGGCCGAATACGGCGACGTGCTGGCCACGCGCGCGATGGGCAACTTCGACGGCAAGCCGATGGAGATCGTGCAACGTGCGCTCAAGCTCGAGCCCGAGAACCCGATGGCGCTCTCACTCGCTGCCACCGCGGCCTACAACCGCAACGACTTTGCGCAGGCCGTGGCCTATTGGGAGCAGCTGCTGAAGATCGTGGCGCCCGATTCGGAAGACGCTACCTGGCTGACCCAGGCGATTGCCAAGACCCGCGAACAAATGGCTGGCCCGGCTGCCGGCCAAGCCGTGGCTGCGGCGTCCAGTAAGAAAACGCCTGCGGCGGCGGCTGTTGTCGACGCTTCCATCACGGGCCGCGTGAGCCTGGCGCCTGCCCTTTCCGCCAAGGTCGAGCCAGGCGACACGGTGTTCATCTTCGCGCGCAACCCGCAAGGCTCGCGCATGCCGCTAGCGGTGCAGCGCGCCAAGGTGTCCGAGCTGCCGCTCGACTTCAAGCTCGACGACTCCATGGCCATGAGCCCCGAGTTCAAGCTCTCCAGCGCCACTGAGGTGCGCATCGAAGCGCGCATCTCCAAGAGCGGCAGCGCCACACCCGGCCCGGGTGACCTGATCGGCGTGGGGCCGGTGGTCAAGCCGGGTGCCAACAAGGTGGCGGTGCAAATCGACCAGGTCAGGCCATAGATCACTGTGCTCAGCGGCCGAGCAAAAACTCAGCCATCGGCCTCGGCCATGGGTTGGGTATGCGCGGCGCGGCGCTCCTTGAGCCGTTCACGCAGGCTCTTCGCCGCCCGGGCCAAAGCGTCAACCCGGCGCCAGATAGGTGCTCGCCCCATGCGGCGCCGCAGCGAACTCCGGCAACAACTCGGCCGCGGCCGAAAACACCTGCAAGGCCGGGTAGTCGGTAATCGGCACGACACCCGGGATGGTCTGCTGCGTGAACTGCCACGCCACCGCCGTGCTCACGCCGGCCTGGTCGATGGTGCCGCTGGTGACCGCCAGCGGCTTGCGCTGAAGCTCGGCCTCTAGCAGACCATAGGCCGCGAGCAGCTGGCCCGTGACACGATCCAACCACGGCTCGTGCAGCTTCTCGGCGGGCCGCAGCTGGTGCTCATAAAAGATCTGCACACTCTTCTCACAAGCCGCCAAGGCCAGGCCCATCACGCGCAAAGCGTGTTGTCGCTCGCCGATGTTGCTGGGCATCAGGCTCTTGCCGGGGGCAGCGAGCGCTGCCGCGTGGTCGAGGATGAGCTGAGAATCCATCAGCACTGTGCCGTCGTCACACACCAGTGACGGTGCTTTCACCACCGGGTTGATTTCTTGAAACTGCGCAAAGGTTCTGAAGACCGAGAGCGACAAATGCTCAAACGGAACGCCCATCAGTTGCAAAGAGACCGCCACCCGCCGCACGTAGGGCGAATCGAGCATTCCGATGAGTCGCATGAACAGTCCTCCAGCTTGGATGGCAGAAATGTAGCGGGGCCACTGCACGCCGGCCGGCGCCTGCGGCTATTCTTCAGCACACACCCACACGGCTTGCCATGCGCTGCGAAGACATCGCCTCCCACCCTGACTTTCGACCGCTGTCGTCGATCGCGCACATCGCGGTCGACCTGCGCTACGCGAGCGTGCACAACTTCGTCGGCCGCAACCTCTATGGCTCGCTCGACTGCAGCTGGCTGCACCACCTGGCCGCCGCCGGCCTGGAGCGCGCGGTGGCGCAGCTTGCGAGCGACGCGCCGGGGCACCGGTTTCTGGTACTTGATGCGCTGCGCCCGCACCGCGTGCAGGTGCTGCTGTGGGACCACCTTGAAGGCACTGGCTTGCGCCAGTACGTGGCCGACCCGGCACGTGGCTCGATCCACTCTTTCGGCATGGCACTCGACGCCACCCTCACCGACCCCCAAGGCCGCGAGCTCGACATGGGCAGCGGCTTTGACGAGATGACCGAGATGTCGCACCCGCGCCTGGAGGCCGAGCACCTCGCGAACGGCCTGCTCACAACCGCGCAGATCCAAAACCGCGAGTGGCTGCGCCGCGCGATGGCGGCCGGCGGCTTCAACGGTGTCGACAACGAGTGGTGGCACTTCGACATGCTGGAGCGCAGCCACGTGCGGCAGCACTTCGTGCGGGCGGACTGACTCAGAGCCTGTGAATGAATCCGGCGCGCCCGAGCGGGTGCTCCAGACGGAGTCGATCTAGGCGCAAAGCGCAGCCGTAGCTCGGGCTACGGCGAGCATTTGCAACGACGAGCGGCGCCGTTTGGGGCGCACGAGCGGGTGTGTCGGATTTGTTCACAGGCTCTCAGAACTGAAGGGGCCCAGCAGCCCGCCCCCGGGCTTGGGGTCTGCTACCCTTCGCCCGCCCTTTTCAACCCCTGATCCGAGTTCACCATGCGCCACCTGCTCTGTGCACTGAGCCTTCTCGCCGCAGCGTCCACCGTTCAAGCTGCTGACTTCAAGCTCGCCTTGAGCAACAAGGTCATCGCCGCCGACTACACCAGCCCGCAAATCGGCCAGGGGCTCGAGCTCACGCTGGGCGGCCTGCACCACACCGACAACGGCAACGTGTTCACCAGCGGCATCCAGGTGTCACAACAAGTCAACAACGACTTGAGCGTGGGCCTGGGCGGCAAGCTGTTCTTCGTTCAAAACGACGTCAAGAACGCCACGGCGCTCGCGCTGGGTGGCCAGTTTGATGTGGCCTTGCCCGGCCTGTCGCAGATTCACGTGGGCGCGCACGGCTGGTTTGCGCCCAGTGTGACGAGCTTCAACGACAGCAAAAACCTGCAAGACATCGGTGCCTTCGTTTCTTACCGCGTGCTCAGCAATGCAGAAGTTTTTGCCTCTTACCGCCGTGTTCGCGTTGACTTCGAAAACCGCAGCGGCGTAACGGTGCAAAGCGGCGCGCTGTTTGGCATGAAGCTTTTCTTCTGAACTGAACGCCTCAGTCTCTTCAATCAACCTCGTCCCAAGGACAACCCCATGAGCAAGCTTAAATACGCAATTATTCTGGCCAGCGCAGCCTCACTGCTGACCCTCACCGCCTGCGGTGGCGGCAAAGGCTCCACGCCTGTCGTTGCCACGGCTGCGAGCGGCCCGCTGGTCGCCACGGTGAACGGCACCGCCATCAACCAGGGCACGGTCGACCTGATCGCCAAGCAGCGCGGCAGCTCGGGTCAACCCGACTCGCCGGAGTCGCGCAAGGCCATCCTCGACAGCCTGACGCTGCAAATGGTGATCGCCCAGGAAGCGGTCAAACAAGGCCTCGACAAGACACCTGAGTTCTTGCAACAAGTGGAAGCGATCAAACAATCGGTGCTGGCCAACGCCTACGTCGAGGACTACATCAAGAAGAACCCCGTCACCGACGAGATGGTGAAGGCCGAATACGAGCGCATCAAGACCCTGTCGGGCGGCTCCGAGTACAAGGCGCGCCACATCTTGGTGGCCACTGAAGCCGAGGCCAAAGACATCATCGCCACCCTCAAGAAGACGCCAGCCGCCTTTGCCAAGCTGGCCAGCACCAAGACCAAAGACCCGGGCTCCAAGTCGAGCGGGGGCGACCTCGGTTGGTTTGATGCACAAAGAATGGTGCCCGAGTTCGGCGCCGCCGTTCGCACGCTCGAAAAGGGCAAGTTCACCGAAGAGCCGGTCAAGACCCAGTTTGGCTACCACGTGATCCTGCTCGAAGACTCGCGCCCGATCGAAGCCCCGCCGCTCGACTCGCTCAAGCCCCAGCTGAGCCAGCAGCTGCAGCAGCAAAACATGCGCAAGCAGCTCGACTCGCTCAAGGCGGCGGCCAAGATCGACGTGGTGGGCGCGGCAGCCCCCGCCTCGGCGCCGGCCTCCGCAGCCTCGAATTAAGTCAGTCGGTGTGAAACGGCTGCGGCGGCACCTCGCTGCCGCGGCCGATGCGCTCGTATTCAGAGATCACCTGCGCGCCAAACAGCAGCAGCGCCGCCGCGATCTCCAGGCTGAGCAGCACCACGATCGCCGTGGTGAGCGAGCCGTAGACCACGTTGACCTGCGACAGCGAGCTGAAGTACCAGACCAGCACGTGGCGCGTCACCTCCCACAGCAGCGCCGCCGTGATGGCGCCGATCAGGGCATGCCGCAGCGCCAGCCGCCCCACCGGCATAACCAGGTAGACCGAGGTCAGCACAAACACCTCGCCCACCAAGCCCAGCAAGTACAGCAGCAGCCCTGACACCCCGCTCAGCGACCACTCGCGGCCGACGAAGCTGAAACTCTCTTCGCCCATCACCTGCAGACTGCCCGCCACCAGCGTGACCAGCAGCAGGCCAGCCCCCAGCGACAAGATGTAGCCATACGGCAGCAAGGCCGACACCAGGAAGTGCCGCCGCCGCGCCGCCACGCGGTGCAAGAAGATCACCGACATGGCACTCTCGAGCACGGTGAACGCGAGCGAGCTGAAAAACAGCATCGTCGCGAGCAACACCCAGCCGATGACATCGCGGTGCAGCAAGAAGTTGCCCAGCTCGCCCACGATGGCGCGTGACTGGCCCGGAATCAACCACTCCAGATACCGCCCCACCGTGGTCAGCAACTCGGCCTGGTCGATCACGTGCGAGAGCACGATCACGCTCAAGATCAGCAGCGGCACGATGGACAGAAGCGCGTAATACGCCACCGCCCCCGCCAGCAGCAGGCCCTGGTTGGCGCGAAAGGCTTTCACCGTCTGCCACAAGAAGCGGCCGGGGTGGGCGAGAACATAACGGGCGGGCGGTCCGAGCAGGTACATGCGCCCGACCATAGCGCGTCTGGGGTGTTGCAGCCCTGCACCCGCGTGCACGCAGGTGCCAGGGCGGAAGGGCGCAGCCCCATTCCCTACGCCTACGCCTACGCCTGCGCCTGCGGCGTCGCGTTGCCCGGCGCCTCGCGCAGCTCGCGCGGCGAGGCGCCGAACCAACGGCGCACGGTGCGGCTGAAGTTGGACGTGTCGACGTAGCCCAGGCGCGCCGCGATCTCCTCCACCGGCTCGGCCGTGTGCATCAGCATCCACAACGCACGCTGCTTGCGGGCCGCGTCGAGCAGCTGCTGAAACGTGGCGCCGTCCTCGTGCAGACGGCGGATCAGCGTGCGCGGCGAGATGCCGCAGCGCGCGGCGACGTCGGCCATGCGCGGGTAGGCGCCATCGTCGACGCCGGCCAGCAGCCCCGCCACGCGCGTCGCCATGCCGGCCCCGGCGACCTCAGCGAGCACCTCCTCGCATTCGCGGCAAGAGCTTGCGTGCGCCTTCGCATCGGCGCCGATGCACGGCAGCGCCAGGTCACGCTGCGCGAAATGGAACGCGAAGGCCGGTCGGTCGAAGGACACCTCGGCGACGCCAAAGCGCTGGTACTGCTCGCGCCACGCCGGCAGCGGTAGCGGCAGCTCGATGCGCAGGCTCGCGGGAACCTGGCCCACCGAGGCCTCGATCATGCGCAGGATCGCGCCGAGCACGGTGTCGAAGACGAAGCCGCGCACACGGCCGAGGTCGGTGCGTTCGATGGCGTGCATCGTCAAGCCGTCGCGGGTGTCGCTGCAGGTCCACGCCATGGCGTCGTTGCGCGTGGTGCCGTAGCGCGCCATCGTCAGCATCGCCTCGCGCAGGTCGCGGCTGGTAACGACGGCGTAGCCCAGCGCGCCGTGCGCCGACACCGGCGCACCGCCACCCAGGTCCAGGCCCAGCCACGGGCGGCGCGTGGCGGCCATCGCGCCCTCGGCCAGGCGCACGATGGTGTCGCGGCCGAGGCGCTTGTCGTCGGTCACCAGCGTGGGCCAGTCGAGGCCGGCGGCGGCGAGCACGCCGTGCACATCCACGTCCGCTTGTTGCAACAGCATGCGCAGCAGGCGAGCGTAGATTGGCGGCACGAGCGAGCCGGGCTGCGGCAGCGGGGGGTGAGCGACGACAAGGCGAGACATGATGCGAGGCGGTGCAGACATCTCAGTGTCTTCCCTCGATTGGGGCACCGGGCGGCGTCTTTGTCACTTTATGACGATTAGTTGGCAGCTGGATCGGTGTCAGCCCGGGCGCCGGCCACCCACACTGGCTGTCATCATGAACATGAAAACCACGCCCGATCCGTCTGTGCCTTACGTCGACCGCAAGCGCCACGCGTGGGTGCTCTCGCTGCTCGTGCCGACGCTGGTCGGGCTCGGCCCGCTGCTCTACAGCGCCTGGCCGATGGCGCTGATGCTGTGGCTTCCGGTGATCCTCGTCTACGGCGTGGCGCCTCTGATCGACCTCACGCTCGGGGCCGACACCAGCAATCCGCCCGAGGAGGCCGTGCCGCGGCTGGAAGCTGATTCGTTCTACCGCCGCGTGACCTATGCGCTGGTGCCGCTGCTGTGGGGTGCGTTCGTCTACGGAGCGTGGTTCTACGCGAGCACACCGCTCACGTGGTCGGGCCAGTTGGCCGTCGTGTTGACCACGGGCATGGTGGGTGGCTTTTGCATCAACCTCGGCCACGAGCTGGGCCACAAGAAGTCGCGCCTTGAGCGCTGGCTCGCGAAGATCGTGCTGGCGCCCACGTTCTACGGCCACTTCACGATCGAGCACAACCGCGGCCACCACCGCGACGTGGCGACAGCCACCGACCCAGCTTCGTCGCGCATGGGCGAAGGCATCTGGCGCTTCGCGCTGCGCGAGATGCCCGGCGCATTCCGGCGCGCGTGGCAGCTCGAGCGCGCGCGCATGAAGGTGGACGGCCTGCCGTTCTGGTCGCTGCACAACGAACTGCTGCAGCCGGCGCTGATCACCGTCGCGCTGTGGACGACGCTGGCCGTGTGGCTGGGCCCGCAGGTGCTCGTGTTCCTGCTGGCGGCCTCGCTGTGGGCCAACTTCCAGCTCACGACAGCCAACTACATCGAGCACTACGGGCTGCTGCGCAAAATCGGCCCCAACGGCCGTGTCGAACCCTGTGCGCCACAGCATTCCTGGAACAGCAACCACGCCTTCTCCAACTGGGCCGTGTTCCACCTGCAGCGGCACTCGGATCATCACGCGCACCCGATGCGGCGCTATCAGTCGTTGCGCCATTTCGATGACGTGCCGCAGCTGCCCAACGGCTACTTCGGCATGTTCACGATCGCCTACTTCCCCCCGCTCTGGTTTGCGCTGATGGACGCGCGGCTCGTCGCGGCCGTTCACTCCGATGCGTCGCGCATCAATTTTTCGCCTCGCCGACGTGCCGCGCTGATGCGCCGGCATGGGCTGGTCGATTCCCCTGCTGCGGCCGCCTGAGCGCACGCTGCGCCGATTTGTGCGTGTGATTGGGTGGGCGCCAGAACCATCCCGCATTCGAAGTACGCGCCACGCCACAGCGCCAAGCTAACGCTGCTGCACCGCAGCGACACACTCTCGGTGCGAGCACCCCCCACGCTTGTGCTTCGAACCTAGGGGATACACAAAGCCACCGCGCCAACTATCTTGTTGTGAATCCACAGAGCCTTCAAAGGAGAGCACAACATGAGCGCCATCTTTGGTGAAACCCTGAGCTTCGGCCAGGCCAACGGCCCCGACATCCGCCTGCGCGTAACGGGCGACGAGTTTTACGCCCACTACGAAACGCTCGACGGCTTCACCGCCGTGAGCGACACCGACCGCGGCTTCTTCTGCTACGGCTACTTGCACAACGGCGTGCTGGTCTCAAGCGGCGTGCCCGTCACAGCGCCGCCACCGGCCGGCACGGTGCGCCACCTGCGCGAAACGCTGGCCGTGCGCAACGGCCGCTTCGAGGCGCGGCGCCAGCGCATCCGCCCCGCCGGAGCGCGCACCAGCAACGCCAGCGTGCTCACCTTCGGCCCCAGCCAGGGCCTGCTTGAAGGCCGCCGCCTGGCCAATGGCGTGGTGCGTGGCCTCACCATCCTGGTCGAGTTTCAGGACGTGCGAACCAGCGTCACCCAGGCCGACGTGAGCGACATGCTCAACGGCGCCAACTACACGCGCAACGGCAACGTCTCATCGGCCCGTGAGTACTTTCGCACCGTCTCCACCGGCAAGCTCGACTACAGCAACGACGTGGTCGGCCCCTTCCGCCTGAGCCAGAACCGCAGCTACTACATCAACACCCTGCTGGTCAAAGAAGCGCTCGACCTGGCGGTGGCCTCGGGCGTGAACCTCACCCACTACGACTCGCGCGGCGAGGGCATTGTGGATGCGCTCAACATCATGTACGCCGGCCAGACGCAGTACGAAGGCGACCTGTGGCCGCACAACTCGACCGTCGACCTGCGCTACGGCGCCATCTCGACCAACCTCTACCTGCTGACCAGCGCCGGGCGCAGCAGCGCCGACCTCTCCATCGGCACCTTCTGCCATGAAAACGGCCACCTCTTGTGCCGCTTCCCCGACATGTACGACTACGGCGCCGTCAACCGCGAAGGCGACGGCGTGCAAAGCGCGGGCATCGGTAGCTACTGCCTGATGGGCTCGGGCAACCACCTCAACTCGGGCCGCACGCCCTCGCCGGTGTGTGCCTACCTGCGCGACCTGGTGGGCTGGTGCAACAACGAGATCATCCTCAACACCACGCCCGCAGCGTTGGCGGTGCACAGTGACTACGACACCGTGCTCAAGTTCACCACCGACGCACCCAACGAATACTTCATCGTCGAGAACCGTTCCAAGATCGGGCTCGACCAGCACCTGCCCGCAAGCGGCCTGGCCATCTACCACTGCGACACCATGGGCTCCAACGAGTTCCAGCATGGCACCGGCCAGCGCCACTACCAGTGCGCCCTGCTGCAGGCCGACGGCAACACCGACCTGGAGCACAACGTGAACCAGGGTGACGGCACCGACCTCTTCTCGGCCGTCAACGGTGTGGCGCTGTCGCATGCCACTTTGCCCTCCACGCGCTTGTGGAGCGGCGCCGATTCGGGCTTGGTGATCTCCGATGTCGACGTGCCCGACGTGCGCATCGGCTTTCGTGTTGGCGCCGCCGCCAGCGCCCCTTCGGTGCGCGGCGAAAACCTGACCCCGGTGGCCATCCCTGACAAAAAAGCCGCTGGCATCAGCAGCAAGATCCGCATGGGTGCCGCCGGCACGGTGAAGCGGCTGCTGGTCAGCCTGAACATCACCCACACCTACATCGGCGACCTGCTGATCGAGCTGTCGGGCCCCAGCGGCGCCAAGGCCGTGCTGCACAACCGCGCCGGTGGCGGCAGCGACAACCTGCTGCAAAGCTTCGACTCAGCCACGGTCACCACCATGGCCGGCCTGGTGGGCCAAGACGTCGAGGGCGACTGGTTGCTCAAGGTGAGTGACCTGGAAGGCCAGGACGTGGGCACGCTGAACCGCTGGAGCATCGACCTGACGGTTGACGCCGATACAGGCACGAGCCGAGGCGAGGCCTCTCCGGGCCTGGCCATCCCCGACAACAACCCCGCGGGCGTGAGCAGCACCATCGCCCTCACCCGCGCCGGCAGCGTGGGCCAGCTCAA
>JBBRFR010000003.1:0-30157 GCA_038241485.1 Burkholderiales bacterium | reverse complement strand
GGGAAAGCCACACAGGGGAGCGCTTGTTCGAAGTATTTCGCGACACGGCACGGCCAGAACCGGGCGTTCATGTCGCAGGCACGAAAGACCGCTTCGGGTCGAGAGGCCCAGTTCGCCGTCAGCGGGAGCAGTCCTTGGCCTTACTGCCGGCGCCGGTTGGCGCGCAGCGTGCTGGCCTATGTCAGCCGCCCATCGCATACCAGCCGCTCATGCGACGACCGAGCCCGCGCCGCTATGACGGGTATGCGTCCGAGACCGTGAGTTCAAGGCTCCGCTGCTATCGACAGGTCACGCTGCAACGCCGTCAGTCGCTCAGCTGCGCCTAAGCCAAAGCACTGTCGGTGAACAGACGTTGCGCTTGCAACACACCGATGCCTGCGGCCGCATTTTCGGACACGGAGCTCGGAAAAGAAAAGGGGGTTAGCAGGCAATCACCAGCTAACCCCCGTCATTCTTGGCTCCTCGACCTGGGCTCGAACCAGGGACCTACGGATTAACAGTCCGGCGCTCTACCAACTGAGCTATCGAGGAACAGCCTCGCAGTATAGCGGCAATTTTTGTGTGGCTTAAAGGCTCAGTTCCACAGAAAGGCGGAAGGTGCGCGCTGCCAGCGGGTAGAGGTACACGTGGCCGAACTGGAAAGGCGATTCGCGCCAGGCGCGGCGGTTGAACAGGTTGTCGACGCCGGCACGCCAGATCAGGCTGCCGCTGTCTCGCTTTTGTTCATAGCGCGCAGACAGGTCGGCGACACCGTAGCCGGGAATGCTCGCGCTGTTGTCGGCCAGCACCATGCGCCGGCTCACACCCAGGGCGTCGGCTTGCACGCTCAGGCCTGGCAAGGCGGCTACCAAGTAGCGCGCTTGCAGCTTGAGGGTGCGCTCAGGCACGTTGGTCGGCTGTTTGCCATTGGCCTCGCGGGTGGCGACGCTGCCATGGCGGCGTGCTTGCAGTGCTTGTGCGCCGCCTTGAAACACCCAGGCGCCGGAGCGCCATGCAGCGTTGGCCTCGATGCCTTGGTGCTGGGCATCACCGTCTTCAACACGCAATCTGCCCACGTCTGCCCAGACGGGGCGAACAATGCTGAACCACGCGAAGCCCCAATTCGCATTGGGCGTGCCGACCTTGAGCCCGGCTTCGATCTGTTGGCTCTTGGCGGCTGGCAAGGCCTGGCCAGCGTTGTCGTAGGTGCTCGGGCGGTTGGGCACCACTTCGCTCTCGATGCCCTGGCCCCAGCTGGCGTACAGCATTTGGTCGGGCGCGAAGGTGTAGCTCGCGGCCAGCCACGGTGTACTGAACGACTGCGTGTAGCTGGTCGGGCGCGAGTCATCCGTGCGCACCGATTCGCGCTTGAGCTGCGTGTGGCGCAGGCCCAGCCACAGGGTCAGGCTGTCGTTGAGCTTCATGGCGTCGCGCACAAACAGCTCGTTGGAGCGTTCGTCGCGGTGGGTGTTGGTTTCGTTGAGGCTGTTGTTGGGGAAGGCGGCCAGCGTGCCCTCGATGTTGCCTGCGCCCGAGGGCACAGTTTCGAACGGATTGGCGAAGCTGCGGTCGTAGGTCTGCGCGCCGAAGCGATTTTTCACCTTGCTGAACAAGGTGCCGACCGACCACGTGTGTTGCAGGCCGCCGGCCTTGGTTTCGCCCTGCGCTGCCAGTTCGAGCGAGTCGATGCGGCGGCGCTCGTTTTCGCTGCGGAAGTCATACAGGTCGTAGGTGCCGTCGCTGCAATAGCGGTCGTAGTTGCCTTCGGCGCTGCAGCCATAGGGGAAGGCGAGGCGGTCGTCGGTTCGCAGGCGTTGCGTGGCGGCATGGGCGCTCACGCGCCAGCCGTCGAGCTTGTGCGTGGCGCGCAGCGAGGCGTTGTCCGCATCCATCACCACGGGTTGTGACCAGGCCTGGTTGTTGAGGTTGATGCGTGGGTCGACGGGCGCGGGCACGTTGGCCCCCAGCAGGCTGAAGCCCGGTTGGCTGGGTTGCGAGCGGTGACTGGTTTCGAACTCGGCTTCGATCAGCGTGGCAGCGCCAATGCGCCAGTCGCCTGCGGCAGCCAGCAGCTGGCGTTTGCCCTTGGCGCTGTAGAGATGGGGGTCTAGGCGCTCGTAGGCCGCATTCACCCGCATGCCAAAGGCTTGCTGCACGCCGAAGCGCTGGCTGATGTCGACCGCGCCGCCCGCCGAGCCCGGTTCACGCCAGCCGAGCTGTGCGCTGCGGATCGGCGCATCGGTCGGGCGCTTGACTATCAGGTTGACCAGGCCGCCCGGCGCGCTGGTGCCGGCCTGCATGCCGCTGGCGCCCTTCAGCAGCTCGACGCGCTCCTTGTTCTGCAGCGGGATCGCGGTTTCGGCATTGATCGGCAGGCCGTCGCGCCGGTAGTTGAAGCGGTTGTCGAGCACAAAGCCGCGCACGGTGAGGAAGTCCCAGTAACCCTCGGCGTTGTAGGCGTCGCTGACCGAAGGGTCGATGCGTGCGATGTCGGCAATGCGTTGCACGTCGCGGTCACGCAGCTGGGTGCCTGAGAAAACGCTGGCTTGCAACGGCGTCTGCGACAGCGGGATGTCGCCCCAGCCCGAGACGCTGGCCACTGGCTCGGCGCGGCCGGTGACGGTGACGGGTGAGAGTGTGCTTTGTGCGTGAGCGCCAGTGGCCAGAACAAGCGCGGCGGCGACAACGGGTGTGCGAGAGAAACGGTATGAGCGGTATGAGCGAATGGTTGCCATCGTGGTGTCCAGAAAATCGATGGCAGGTCGGCGGGCACGCGCCCCAACGCCGTGAGAAAGGCTTTGGGCTTTGTGCATGCTTCCCTGCGCGAGGATTACCTCAATCAGGTTCAAAGGGACTCTCTCAGTCAAACACCTTGCGGTGTTCAACACCCCTAGCGAGGCTGCGCGGAACGCGCAGCGGGCGGATTATCAGTCGAAAGTTGGCGTCTCAACCCCGAGCACCTTGTGCAATTTCGGGCTGGTGGTCGTGTACTGCAAGTGAATGCGCTTGTCCGGGAAGATGTACGGCGCCGCACCAAAGGCCGCCAGCGCCGCTTCATGGAAGCCCGACAGGATCAGCTTCTTTTTTCCCGGGTAGGTGTTGACGTCCCCTACGGCAAAGATGCCGGGCGTGTTGGTCTCGAACTTCTCGGTGTCGACGACGATCTGCTTGCGCTCGAGGTTCAAGCCCCACTCGGCAATGGGCCCAAGCTTCGGGCTCAACCCAAAGAACACCATCAACACATCAAGCGGCACCAGACGCGTGATGCCGTCACTGCCAGTGACCTTGATGTGGTTGAGCTTGCCGTCGGCCTCGTCGATGCCGGTGACCTGGCCGATGAGCAGCTGCATCTCATACGCGTCGCACAGCTCGCGCATCTTGGCCACGCTGGCGGGTGCCGCCTTGAAGCCGTCGCGACGGTGCAGCAGGATCACGCTCTCGGCCTTGTTGGGGCCTTCTTGCACGAAGTTGAGCGCCCAGTCGAGGGCCGAGTCGCCACCGCCCACGATCACCAGGTTCTTGCCGGCGAACCGCGAGGGTTTCTTGACGCGGTAGTGCAACTGCGTGCCGTCGTACTTGTCGAGCCCGTCGACGCGCAGCAGGCGCGGCTGGAACGCGCCCACGCCGCCAGCAATGAAGAGGGTCTTGGTGAGAAAGCGAGTGCCCTTGGACGTCTCGACATAAAAACGGCCGTCGTCCTGCTTTTGCACCACGGTGACTTCTTGCCCCAGGTGGAAGGTGGCGCCAAAGGGCTCGATCTGCTTGAGCAGGTTGTCGGTGAGCTCTTTGCCCGTGCAAACCGGCACGGCCGGGATGTCGTAGATGGGTTTGTCGGGGTAGAGCTCGATGCACTGGCCGCCGGGGTAGGCGAGCGAGTCGATGATGTGCGCCTTGATCTCCAGCAGGCCCAGCTCGAACACCTGGAACAGGCCCACCGGACCGGCACCCACGATGACCGCATCGGTTTCGATGGGGCCGTCGTGTGAGCCAGCGGTTTTGGTGATCTCCACGTGGACGTTCAATTCCATGGTCTTGCGGATGGTCTTACTTGATCAGCTCCGACAGCTTGTCGGTCTTGTCTTTCCAGTCGTCGGCGTCGGGCAGCGGGGCCTTGCGCTTGGTGATGCTGGGCCAGCCGCTCTTGGCGAGGTCGGCGTTGATCTTGATCATGTGCTGCTGATCGCCGGGCACGTCTTCCTCCGGCATGATCGCGTTGACCGGGCACTCGGGGATGCACACGGCGCAATCGATGCATTCATCGGGGTCGATGGTCAGGAAGTTCGGGCCTTCACGAAAACAGTCGACGGGACAGACGTCCACGCAGTCGGTGTATTTGCAGCGGATGCAGGCTTCGGTGACGACGTGGGTCATGGCTCTTGCTTTGAAGATGTGGCGGATGAGGGGGCTTCGCCAACAGGCGGAGCTTCGCATTTTAGAGGCTTGAGGGTTTTCACCGGGGCTGTGCACGCCCTGTGAATGGGGGTGTTCAGTGCACGCGCTCCCGCACCCACGGTGACGATGGTCGGGCGCCCGGCGTGCAGCAGGCCGGCCTGTGCCAAATCTTGCACGCTGTGGTCGCTGTGCAAGGCATCGGGCCAGCCGGCCCGCGAGACCACGCTCGCGGGTGTTTCGACCGGCCAGCCTGCATCGACGAGCTGGCGCGACAGTGCGGCGAGTTGCTTGCCGGCCATGTAGAAAACTTCGGTGTCGGCGGTGCGGGTGGCGTGCAGGTCGCCGCTGCGGGTCATCGCGGTAGCGAGGGTGATGCTGCGGCCGGTGCCGCGCCGGGTGAGCGGGCGTTGGCTGCTCGCGGCCGCAGCGATCGCTGCAGTAACGCCGGGCACCACTTCGCAGACAACGCCTTCTTGAGCGAGTGCTTCGAGTTCTTCTTCGAGGCGGCCGAACACGCTGGGGTCACCTCCCTTGAGGCGCACCACGGTGCTGACCTCGCGCGCGTACTTGACGAGCAAGGCGTTGATCGTGGGTTGCCCGGTGCTGTCGCAGAAACCGCGCTTGCCCACGTCGACCCAGCGCGCCTTGGGTGCCAGGTCTTTCAGCGCTGGGTCGGTGAGGGCATCGAACAAGACAACATCGGCCTGCGCGAGCAGTCGCGCGCCGCGCACGGTGATCAGGTCGGCAGCCCCGGGGCCTGCGCCGATGAAGATCACCCTCGCCATGATCAGGCCGCACCCTTCACGAGCAGCGCGCCGCTGGTGCGGTTGCTGGCCGGGTCGACGATGATCAGCGAGCCACCGACGCGGTTGGACTGGTATGACTCCACCGGCAGAGCTTGCTGCGTTTCGATGATCACGTGGCCGATTTCATTGACTTTTAACTGATCTGCGTCAATGGCTTCGAGCGTGTGGATGTCGAGGCGGCTCTCGATGCTGGCGATGCGCGCCTGCACCCAGCGGTTGCCGTGGCGCACCCAGTACTTGCGGCCGACGACGGCGGGCTCGGTGTCGAGCCAGGCGAGGGTGGCCGAGAAACGCTGTGCCTCGTGGATGGTTTGCGGTGTAGAAATCCAATCGCCGCGCGACACGTCGAGCTGGCGGTCGAGCACCACGCCGGCCGATTGACCGGCTTCGACCACGTCGACCACCTCGCTCGCGAGCCGCACTTCGGCCACGGTGGCGAGCTGGCCGCTCGGGAAAATCTGCACCTGGTCGCCGGCCTTCACGCGCCCGTGGGCGATGCGGCCGTACAGCGTGCGCGGCTGGTTGCCGGTGCCTTCGCCTTCGCGGCTCACGTATTGAACGGGGATCAGCAGGTCGCCATCTTTGCGCTCTTGCAGCGCTGGCAGCGATTCGAGCAGCTGCAGCAATGACGGGCCGTTGTACCAGGTGGCGTCGAGCGGCTGGGTGACGTTGTCACCGCGCAAGGCCGAGACCGGGATGATGCCGGCGACTTCAATGCCTGCTTGTTCAGCAAACGCATGCAAGGCCACGCTGACGGCCTCGAAGGCTTGAGCCGGGTCGCTCACTGCATCGAGCTTGTTGACGGCAAACACGATGCTGGGCACGCGCAACAAATGCGCCAGCAGCGCATGGCGGCGTGTTTGCGGCAGCAAGGGCAGCGGCTTGGCGTGCGTGTCGAGCTTGGTGATGTCGACCAGCACCACGGCGGCATCGCTGCCGGCCGCGGCGGTGACCATGTTGCGGGTGTACTGCTCATGGCCCGGGGCGTCGGCAATGATGAACTTGCGCTGCTTGGTGGCGAAGTAGCGGTAGGCCACGTCAATGGTGATGCCTTGCTCGCGCTCGGCCTCCAGGCCGTCGGTCAACAGGGACAAGTCGATGGGCGCACCGGCCGCGCGCTTCTCCAGCGTGTCGAGCTGGTCAGCGAGGATGGCTCGGCTGTCAAACAGCAGGCGGCCGATGAGGGTGCTCTTGCCGTCGTCGACGCTGCCTGCAGTGAGGAAGCGTAGCGCGCGGTGGTCTTTGATTGCTTGCGTTGTCATTTCATTCTCGATTGCGTTTGATCCAGTGGCCGCCGTGGAACTGGCTTTGCCAGGCCACCAGCGGCGCCCCCTTGAGGGGGAAGCGCGTAGCGCTTCGGGGGTGGGTCAAAAATAGCCTTCTTTCTTGCGACGTTCCATCGAAGCGTCGGAGGTGCGGTCGTCCATGCGGGTGGCGCCGCGCTCGCTGACCGTGACCTTGAGGGTCTCGGCCACGATGTCGGTGGCGTTGGCGGCGGGGCTTTCGACTGGGCAGGTGCAGGTCATGTCGCCCACGGTGCGAAAGCGCACTTGAGCGGTTTCGGTCTGCTCGTCGCCCTCGGGTGGCGTGACCTCGGTCAGCGGCACGAGTAGGCCCTTGCGGCGGATCACCTGGCGGTCGTGCGCGAAATAAAGCCCGGGCAATGGAATGTTCTCGCGGGCGATGTAGAGCCAGACGTCCAGTTCGGTCCAGTTGCTGATCGGGAAGGCGCGCATGTGCTCACCCGGCTTGATGCGGGTGTTGAACAGCGTCCACAGCTCGGGACGCTGCTCCTTGGGCTGCCATTGGCCGAAGCTGTCGCGGTGGCTGAAGATGCGCTCCTTGGCACGGGCCTTTTCTTCGTCGCGGCGCGCGCCACCCATCAACACGTCGAAGCGGTGCGCTTCGATGGCTTCGAGCAGGGCGACGGTCTGGTGGCCGTTGCGCGATTCGAGTGGGTGCGACAGGCGCACCGTGCCGCGCTTGATGGAGTCTTCGAGGTGACCGACGACCAGGCGCTCGCCCATCTCGGCCACACGCCGATCACGGAACTCGATCACTTCAGGGAAGTTGTGACCGGTGTCCACGTGCAGCAGCGGGAAGGGCAGGCGGCCCTTGAATTCGCCGTCTTTGCCTTTTGTCTTGAAGGCCTTCTCGGCCAGGCGCAGCACCACGCACGAATCCTTGCCACCCGAGAACAGCAGGGCGGGGCGCTCGAAGGCGGCCACGGTTTCGCGCAGGATGAAGATGGCTTCTTCTTCCAGCCAGTCGAGGTGGGTGTGATCCAGCTCGGGGAGCAGTTGCTCCACGGTCAGCGGGGCGTTCATTTGCGATCTCCGATCATTGATACAGCAGCTTCTTCATTGTCGTGAACGTGTAGGCCGCACTCCTTGGCACCTTCGTCCTCCCACCACCAGCGGCCAGCGCGAAAGTCTTCACCCACCGCAATGGCTCGCGTGCAAGGCTCGCAGCCGATGCTGGGCATGAACTGGTCGTGCAGCGGGTTGTAGGGCACTTCGTTGGCCGAGATGTAGTTCCAGACGTCGTTCCATGTCCAGTCGGCGAGCGGGTTGAACTTGGTGCGGCCCTTGTCGTCTGCTTCACTGAAGGGCACGTCGCCGCGGTTGTTGCTTTGCTCGCGGCGCAGGCCAGTGACCCAGGCCGTGCGGCCGGCCAGCATGCGTGACAGCGGCTCCAGCTTGCGGATGGCGCAGCAGCCTTTGCGCAGGTCGATGCTGTCGTACATCGCGCGCTCGCCGTAGTTCTTGACGAAATGGATCACGGCCTCGGCCTCGGGGCGATACACCTCGACCTCGAGGCCATATCGTTGTTCGATGAGCGGGATCAGCGCCGAAGTTTCTGCGTGCAGCTTGCCGGTTTCGAGCGTGCCGAGCGCCATGGCGATCTTGTGGCGCGCGATCAGGTCGGTGATGACCATGTCTTCGGCGCCCAGGCTGGTGGACTGCACGACAGCACCGGCGTGTTCGGCCGCAGCTTGCTTCAGCACCGCGATGGCGTTGGCTACGCGGCTGTCGAACCCGGCCGTCTTGCGGGCATACAGATCAATGGCGCTCATATGGCCGACCCCGCCTGGTTGAAAGCTTCGGCTTGCGAGCACTCCTGCCCAGCAGGGCGGGTGAAAAGCGGGCGGCGCTCGTTCACGTCACCCTGGTAGTAGCCGGGGAAGAAATGCAGTGCGCGCTCGGCGGCGTCGAGCGACTGGTCGGCGCGCAATACCACCGCGTCGACACCGGTGCGCTTGAGCAGCGTGACCATGTCGACCAGCACCTCGCCGGTGGCACGCACTTCGCCGTTGTAGCGGTAGCGCGCGCGCAGCAGGTGGGCCTGACTGTAGGCGCGGCCGTCGACCCATTGGGGGAAATGCAGTGCCACGAGGCTGAGGCGGGGCAGGTCTGCGACCAGCTCTTCGATGTCGGCGTCGTTGGGGAAGAGCACGCCCACGGGCATGCCGGCCGGCCAGTGGTTGCGCACGCTGTTCCATTGCATGCGGGTCAGCAGGCTGTACGGCGCGGGGGTCAGCGTGACCATGGGGCCGTCTTCGCCGTGGATGGTGTGCCAGCGGTCGCGTGCGGTGTCGATGAATTTCATGGCGATGCCTCTTTCAGTCGGCTTTGGCCGTGGCGCGGCGCTGGGCATTGGCGGCGGTCTTGAACGGGTCGAGGCCGATGCGGTTGACGGTGTCGATGAAGCGCTCGCTGGCAGTGGTGCGCTGCTCGCGGTAGGTGTCGAGCACGGCTTCGATCACGTCGGCCACTTCTTCGGCGGCGAATGAGGGGCCGATCACCTTGCCTGGCGTGGACGTGTGGCCACTGATGGCCGAGCCGTCGAGGCCGCCGAGCGAGACCTGGTACCACTCCTTGCCGTCTTTGTCGACGCCGAGGATGCCGATGTGCCCGCTGTGGTGGTGACCGCAGGAGTTGATGCAGCCGCTGATGTGCAGGTCGATGTCGCCGATGTCGTAAAGCTCGTCGATGTCGTCGAAGCGCTCGGTGATGTCGGCGGCGATCGGGATGGAGCGAGCGTTGGCCAGCGCGCAGAAGTCACCACCGGGGCAGGCAATCATGTCGGTGAGCAGGCCGATGTTGGGGGTGGCGAAACTGGCGGCACGGGCGGCCTCCCACAGCGCAAAGAGGTCACTCTCTTTCACCCAGGGTAGGACAAGGTTTTGGTCGTGCGAGACGCGCAACTCGCCGCTGCTGAAGGTGTCAGACAGGTCGGCGGCCAGCTCCATTTGGGTGTCGGTGGCGTCACCCGGCGCCTGGCCGGTGCGCTTGAGCGAAAGCGTGACGGCGCGGTAACCGGCGATTTGGTGGGCGTGCACGTTGCGCTCGGTCCAGCGTTTGAACGCGTCGGGTGCGTCGGCGGGTACATGGATTTTGCTGTTGGCGATTGGCGCCACACCCTGCGGCAACTGGAAGTTCGCCGCCACGCGATCGAACTCTGCCTGCGTGAGGATGTGCGACGAGCCATCGAGGTCACGCTCAAGGATGTTTTTGTATTCCTCGGCCACGGCGTCGATGAACTTCTGGCCTTCGGCTTTCACCAGGATCTTGATGCGCGCCTTGTACATGTTGTCGCGCCGGCCGTAGCGGTTGTAGACGCGCACGATGGCTTCAATGAACACGAGGATTTGTTGCCAGGGCAAGAACTCGCTGATCACCGTGCCGGTGATCGGCGTGCGGCCCATGCCGCCGCCGACCAGCACCTTGAAACCGACCTCGCCCGCATCGTTCTTCAGCAGCTGCAGGCCGATGTCGTGCCAGGCAATCGCCGCGCGGTCTTCGCGCGCACCGGTGACAGCGAGCTTGAACTTGCGCGGAAGGTGGGCGAACTCGGGGTGCAGCGTGCTCCACTGGCGCAAGATTTCGCAGTAAGGGCGTGGGTCGACGATCTCGTCGGCCGCCACACCGGCAAAGCAGTCGCTGGTGATGTTGCGGATGCAGTTGCCGCTGGTCTGGATGCCGTGCATGCTGACCGCCGCCAGGGCGTCCATCACGTCAGCGCCTTTCACCAACGGGATCCAGTTGTATTGCAGGTTCTGGCGGGTGGTGAAGTGGCCGTACCCGCGGTCGTACTCGCGTGCGATGCGGGCCAGCGCGCGCAGCTGCGTGCTGCTCAGCTCGCCATAAGGCACGGCCACGCGCAGCATGGGAGCGTGGCGCTGGATGTACCAGCCGTTTTGGAGCCGCAGCGCGCGAAACGCGTCATCGGTCAGCGTGCCGGCGATGTTGCGCTCCAGCTGGTCACGAAACTGCGCGGCGCGCTGCTTGACGAACTGCGTGTCGAAAAAGGTGTACTGGTACATCGTTCAGAAGTTCAGTGAATGACTTTGAGACCGGCGGTGACGAGTGCCACACACAGCAGCGCGCGCACCAGTTGATCCGGCATTTTCCGCGTCAACTGGGCGCCAATCCAGATGCCGGGGATGGAGCCCACGAGCAGCGCGACCAGCAGCGACCAGTCCACATGGCCCATGCTGGCGTGGCCGATGCCAGCCACCAGGGTCAGTGGCACGGCGTGGGCGATGTCGGTGCCGACCAAGCGGCGTGCTTCGAGTCGCGGGTACAGCAAAAGGATGAGCGTGGCGCCAATGGCGCCGGCGCCGATCGAACTCAGGGTGACCAGCACGCCGAGGATCAAACCCGACGCCACGGTGAACCATGGCTTGCGCGACTCGGGAATCCATGTCTCCAAACGCAGGCCCAGCTGGTGCCAGACCTTCTTGTACGCCACTGTCACCGCGGTCAGCAGCAAGGCGATGCCCAGCGAGAAGGTGAGCGCGCTGGCCCAGCCTTTGGTGAGGCCGGTGAAGTGCATCAGCGCCAGTGTGGCAACGGCCGCCGGGATGCTGCCCGCCAACAGCAGCCACAGGATCTTGTAGTCCACATGGCCATGGCGGTGGTGGGCGATCGAGCCCGAGGTCTTGGTGATGGCGGCAAACCACAAATCGGTGCCGATGGCCACCGCCGGGTTGAGCTTGAACACGGTCAACAGCAAAGGCGTCATCAGGGAACCGCCGCCGACGCCGGTCAGACCCACGATGGCTCCGACGCCGAAACCGCTGATGACCGCCAACCAATCCATTGGGTGCCCAGGTTGAGCCCACGGCCATAGGCGCGCGAGCGGAGAGAAGGGCTGGACTGTACAAAGCGTCTATATATATAGAAAGAACAGTTTAGTAGGTTGTTTATTCGCCCGAGGGATAAAGCGCAGGCAAGGTCGGGCTCGCTCCTAGAATTCCGCCATGCTGAAACCCTCAAAACTTCTGATGCGCTGGCGCAGGCTGGGTGCTGCCTTGGTTTTGGCCGCGTTGAGTGCCTGCCAAACCCCCCCCGTGGCGCCACCACTTGTGGCTGTGCCGCTGCCCGCGGAGCCGGCGGCCTCCGCGCCGGTGGTGCCTCCCAGACCACCGCGCATTGGCCTGGCGCTGGGCGGTGGTGCGGCGCGCGGCTTTGCTCACATTGGCGTGATCCAGGTGCTGGAAGAGAACGGCATCAAGGTCGATTACGTGACCGGCACCTCCGCCGGCAGCTTGGTCGCGGCGCTCTATGCCTCGGGCAAGAACGGCACTTCGCTGGCCGCGCTGGCCGACAACATGGACGAATCGGCGTTCACCGATTGGGCGTTTCCCGGGCGGGGTCTGATCCGCGGCGAAGCGCTCGCCAAATTTGTGCGCGAGAACACCGGCGGCCGGCTCATCGAGCAGATGCGCGTGCCGCTGGGCATCGTGGCCACCGATCTCGACAGCGGCCAAGCCATCTTGTTCCAGATCGGTGACCCTGGCGTGGCTGTGCGCGCTTCGAGCGCGGTGCCGGCGGTGTTCACCCCGGTGCGCATCGGCACACGCGAGTACGTGGACGGCGGCTTGGTGTCGCCCGTGCCGGTGCGCTTTGCGCGCCAGATGGGCGCCGAGCTGGTGATCGCGGTCGACATCTCGGCCATCCCCGACGGCAACCCGACCGGTGACCCGATGCGCATGCTGCTGCAAACCTTTGCCATCATGGGACGCAGCATCAATGTGTTCGAGCTTCGCGAGGCCGATGTCGTGATGCGGCCCAAGCTGGCCGGCGTGTCGGGAGCCGACTTCTCGGCGCGCAAACGCTCGATCCAGGCTGGTCGTGACGTGGCGACGGCCATGCTGGCCGAGTTGAAGCTGCGCATCGCCGCCAAGACCCACTGAGGCGCTGGCGAAAGACCGGCGCACAAAACAAAACGGCCCGGTGTTGCCACCGGGCCGAAAGGTACACCTTGAATGGAGAATTCGTGGGTACCGAGGAGACAACCTTTCAGGGAGACCACAAGCGTCGTCGCTCGTGGAACTCTTCAGATGAAGAGCCTGGCGGGAAGTTCAACCCCGGGCAGTAAATTCTTCGAGATCAAGCAGCGCGCTTGGTCTTGGTCGCGGATTGCGTGGCCTTGACAGCGGTGGTGGTCATGGCTTGGAAGTTGGCTTCAGCCACGTCAGCGGCTTGCTTGGCAGCCTTGTGCACGCTCTCGTAAGCGTTGTTGGCAGCAGCGACAGCCGACTTCACCAGAGCGACAGCGTTTTCGGTGCCGGCAGGAGCGTTCTTCACCGAGGTGTCAACCAGGGACATGAACTTCTTCTGGGCTTCGGTGGCTTGCGCTTCGGCAACCTTGCTGATGTCGGCATTGGTGTTGGCGGCGATGTCATAGACATAACGGCCGTAGGCAGCAGCCTTTTCAGCGGCGGGTTGCAGCAGGCCGGCTTGCAGGGCCAGCAGCTCTTGTGCGTCTTTGACGGACATCGCAGCCTTGGTGTTTTCGGCGACTTCGCCCATGGCGGTCTTGGCGACTTGCAGGTTCAACTCAACCAGCTTCTCGATGCCTTCGAAGGCTTTGCCGGTGAGGCCGAAGAGGGTTTCGATGTTTGCCTTGTGAGCGGCCATGACTTGTTCAGCGGTCAACATGATGGGTAATCTCCTGGGGTTTAGATTCGGGGACTGACACAGCAATTTGTTGCGCTGCACCATGACGAGAAGTATACGAACCCGACGCGACATTTCAAGTGGTTTTTGCTGCATTGCAACAATTTAGAACGTGTCTTCTAAAACCCTGGGGCTGCAAGCCTTCTATCCCGACCACGTGGCGGTGAAGCTGCCCGACGGGCACCGCTTCCCGATGCAGAAGTACCAGCTGCTGCGTGACCGGGTGCTTCATGAACTGCCAAGCGTCCGGCTGGAGCAGGCGCCTCCCGCCAGCGAGGGTGAGCTGGCCCTGGCCCACACGCCGGGCTACATCACGGCTGTGCTCCAGGGGCACTTGAGCGCAAGCCAGTTGCGCGAAATCGGGTTCCCGTGGTCCGAGGCCATGGCCGAGCGGGCGTGCCGCTCGGTGGGCGCGACCATCCAGGCAGCGCGTGTCGCATTGCGTGAGGGGGTGGCGGCCAACTTGGCCGGGGGCACACACCATGCCAGTGCCGACAAGGGCGGTGGCTATTGCGTGTTCAACGACGTGGCGGTGGCCGCACGGTTGATGCAGGCCGAATGGCACCGTCTGCACCGGCGCCTGCTGCGGGTGGCGGTGATCGACCTCGATGTGCACCAGGGAAACGGCACCGCAGCGATCTTTCGCGATGACCCGACGGTGTTCACGCTGTCGCTGCATGGCGAAAAGAACTTTCCCTTCCGCAAGCAGCCGAGCGACCTCGACGTGAACCTGCCCGATGGCTGCACCGACGCGCCGTACCTGGCCGCGCTCGATGCGGCACTGGCCGAGCTGTGGGTTCGCCACCGCGATAGCCCTCCGGGCTTGATCTTCTTCCTGGCCGGTGCCGACCCCCATGAAGGCGACCGCTTGGGCCGTCTCAAGCTGAGCTCGGCCGGTCTCGCCGAACGCGACCGACGTGTGTTTGCCGCTGCCCGCGAGCGGCGCATTCCTTTGGCGCTGTCGATGGCCGGCGGCTACGGCCGCGATCTCGACACCACCGTGCAGGTGCAGGTCAACACCCTGGGCGAAGCGATGCAGAGTTGGCGGCAGTGGAACAATCCCTCTCCATGAGCACCAACCCCCGTCCCCAACCTGATGCCCGCGAGGCCTACCGCCACTTCACCCCGCTGGCCACCCGCTGGATGGACAACGATGCCTACGGCCACCTCAACAACGTTGTCTATTACAGCCTCTTCGACACGGCGGTGAACCGCTACCTGATCGAAGCCGGCGCACTCGACATCCACCACGGCGAGGTGATCGGCCTGGTGGTCGAGACGCACTGCAACTACTTCGCGTCGATCGAGTTCCCGCAGATGGTCGAGGCCGGCATTCGGGTGGGGCACATGGGCTCGTCGAGCGTGCGCTACGAGATTGGGATCTTCGCGGCCGGTGAGATGCTGGCCGCGGCGCGCGGCCATTTCATCCACGTGTATGTGGATCGGGCCACGCGCCGACCCGCCACCTTGCCGCCGGCGCTGGCCAATGCCTTGAAGGAGTTGACCGTTTGAACCCCACCCAAGAGCAAACCGCTTTGGTCGACGCCGCCATCACCTCGCGCCGCTCGCTGCGCGCCTACCTGCCCACCCCGGTACCGAGAGCGACCATCGAAGACATCTTGCACGTGGCCTCGCGCGCGCCTTCGGGCACCAACACGCAGCCGTGGAAGGTCTACGTGTTGACGGGGGAGCCATTGCAGAGCCTGTCGCGGCAGATCCTCGAAGCCTTCGACGACCCGGCGGTGGCCACAACCCACCGCGAGGAATACGCCTACTACCCAACGCAGTGGCAGTCGCCCTACATCGACCGCCGCCGCAAGGTGGGCTGGGACCTGTACGGCCTGCTCGGCATCGGCAAGACCGACAAGGAGCGCATGCATGCGCAGCACGGCCGCAACTACCGCTTCTTCGACGCGCCGGTGGGACTGATGTTCACCATCGACCGAGTGATGGAAAAGGGCAGCTGGCTCGACTACGGCATGTTTTTGCAAAACATCATGGTGGCCGCCCGCGGGCGTGGGCTGCACACCTGCCCGCAGGCCGCCTTCACGCAGTTTCACAAAATCATCATGCCGGCCATCGGAGCGAGTGCCGCCGAGATGCTGGTGTGCGGCATGTCGCTGGGCCATGCCGACCCGGCGGCGGTTGAAAACTCACTCGTGACTGAGCGCGAGCCGGTCGCTGGATTTGCGAGGTTCCTATGAAGCCTGCTGTGCTGGTGGCCCGAGCCATTCAACCTGAAGTCGTGGCGCGCTTGTGCAATCACTTTGAGGTCGAGGACAACCCCAACGACCAGGTGTTCAGCAAAGACGAGCTCAACGCTCGCTTGAAAGGCAAACAGGGCATCTTCGCCACCGGCAGCGAGCGCATCAACGAGGCCGTGCTGGCGGCCAACCCCCAGCTGCGCGCGGTGTGCAACATGGCGGTGGGCTACAACAACATCGACGTGGCGGCCTGCACGGCGCGCGGTGTGATCTGCACCAACACGCCCGACGTGCTCACCGAAACCACGGCCGACTTCGGCTTCGCGCTAATGATGGCGGCAGCCCGGCGCATCGCCGAGTCAGAGCACTTCTTGCGGCGCGGCGAATGGAAGAAGTGGTCGGTCGACATGTTTACCGGCAGCGACATCCACGGTTCCACGCTTGGCATCCTCGGCATGGGCCGCATCGGGCAGGCGATTGCGCGGCGCGGGGCGCTGGGCTTTGGCATGCGGGTGATTTATCACAACCGATCAAAGCTCGACGCGGCGATCGAGCAGGAATGCCGCGCCTCCTACGTGAGCAAGCAAGAACTGCTGCAGCAGGCCGACCACCTGCTGATCGTGGTGCCGTACTCACCGGCTTCGCACCACGCCATCGGCGCGGTCGAGCTGGCCCAGATGAAGCGCAGCGCCACGCTGACCAACATCGCTCGCGGAGGGGTGGTGGACGACGCGGCGCTGGCCCAGGCCTTGGCCACCGGGCTCATCGCGGCCGCAGGTTTGGATGTGTTTGAAGGCGAGCCGGCCGTGCACCCGCATCTGCTCAACGTGCCCAACGTCGTGCTAACGCCGCACATCGCCAGCGCCACCGTGGCGACACGGCGCGCCATGGCTGACCTGGCGGCCGACAACCTGATCGCAGCCCTTGGCTTCGGCCCCTCTCCCGGACGACCGCCTACGCCCATCAACCCCGAGGTGTTGCGGCCAGGCGCCTGAGACAATCCACCGATGGAGAAAACATCGTGGGTACTGGCGGCGCTGGCCGTTCTCAATCTTTTGTTGCTGCTCTGGTTGGTGTTTCGCCGCCCGCCGGTTGATGACTCGCTGAAGACCGAGCTGCGCGTCACCAGCGAGAGGCTGGAACGCGAGCTGCGTGACGAGCTGGGCCGCAGCGCCCAGGGCACACGGCAAGAGCTGGGCAGCACGCTGGCCCACTTTCAGCAGACGCTGACCGGCGCACAAACCGGCGTGGCCCGTTTGCAAAGCGAGCAGATCGACAGTTTTCGCACGCAGTTGGCGGCCATGCAGCAGGCGATTGCCGAGCAGTTGCGCGCGCTCTCTGAAGCCAACGAGCGCCGTCTCGGCGATGTGCGGACCGCCGTCGAGCAGCGCCTCACCACCTTGCAACAAGGCAACGAACAAAAGCTCGAACAGATGCGCGCCACGGTCGACGAGAAGCTGCACGCCACGCTGGAGCTGCGCTTGGGTGAAAGCTTCAAGCTGGTGGCCGACCGGCTCGACAAGGTGCATGCGGGCCTCGGCGAGATGCAGGTGCTGGCCAAAGACGTGGGCTCGCTCAACCGTGTGCTGAACAACGTGAAGACGCGTGGCACCTTCGGGGAAGTGCAGCTCGCCGGCCTGCTGGAGCAGGTCTTCACGCCCGACCAGTACGCAAAGAATGTGGAAACGGTGCCGGGCAGCGGCGCTCGGGTGGAGTTCGCCATTCGCTTGCCGGGCCAGCGCGCCGACGGTGTGCCACTGTGGCTGCCGATCGACGCCAAGTTTCCACGTGAAGACTACGACCGCCTGCTCGACGCGCACGACCGCGCCGATGCACTCGGCGCCGAAGTGGCCGCCAAGGCGATCGAGCAGCGCCTGCGGCTGGAAGCCAAGACCATTCGCGACAAGTACGTGGCGCCACCGCACACCACCGACTTCGGCATCTTGTTCGTGCCGACCGAAGGCCTTTATGCCGAGGCGCTGCGCCGCGCCGGCCTGGTCGAGTCGATGCAGCGCGAGTACCGGGTGATGTTGTGTGGCCCGACGACCCTGTTGGCCACGCTCACCAGCCTGCAGATGGGTTTTCGTACCCTGGCGCTGGAGAAGCGCTCGGTCGAGGTGTGGGAGGTGCTGGGCGCGGTCAAGACCGAGTTCGCCAAGTTTGGCGACGTGCTCGCCAAGACCAAGAAAAAGCTCGACGAGGCCAGCAACAACATTCTTCAGGCCGAGGTGCGGGCACGTGCCATGTCGCGCGAGTTGCGTTCGGTCGAGGCACTGCCCGAAGCGAAGGCCAAACTCGTGCTGCCTTTGCCGGTAGACGGCTCATCGGGTGACCTGCTGGAGCCTGACGCCTGAGATGAACTCGCCGTCGCGCCCCTTGCTCGCGTTGATCCTGGGGCCGATCTGCCTGCACTCGTGCATGGCGGGTGTGCGCGTTGCGGGCCCTCTGGCAGGCGCGGCGGGTGGGCCGCGCCTAATGTCAGAACCGAATGCCCGAGGGCGGCGGTGCCGGGGCGGGCTCGGGGGCGGGTGCCGCGGTGGGTGCAGGGGCCCGCGCGGGCGCAGGCTTTGCCTGCTGCGCATCGGTCAGCGGCTCGGCCTTGCCTTGCGGAAAGTTGGTCGGCAAGCGCGACTCTTTGGGGTAGTTGGCGGCGTCGAGGTACGAGGCCCAGTCGTCACGTTGCCAACCGCGGATGATCTGCGCGCCGACCGTCAGCGCGGGCAAGCTGCTGGTGCCGGTGAGTCGCTGCAGCGCGTTGCTGTCTTCGGCAGTCGTGACCAGTTTTTCGGAGAAGGGCACACCGCGCTGGCGCAGGTATTGCCGACCCGAGTCGCACGGGGAGCAATCGGGGGCCACGTACAACGTGACCGGGTAGCGCTGCACCGCCTGGCGCACCTCGAAGGGCAGAGCCACGTCGTTGGCGACTGAACCGCCGGCGCCGACTTGCTGCACCTTGCTCTCGGTGCTGACTGCCGGCCGATCGGTGTAGGTGACCTTGCCATCGGGGCCAACCACCTTGTAGAGCGCTTGGGCGGGCAGGGTGGTGAAGAGCGATGCTGCAGCCACCGATGTGGCCAGGCTCAGAAGTGCACGCGTGCGTTGGGTCATGTGAAAGTTCTCCGGGGGCGGCTGATGCTGACAGCTGAGCAAATTTTAGGCATCAGGCCATGCCTTGGTGGCGCAAAAGTGCGTCAATTCGTGGCTCTCTGCCACGGAAGGCCTTGAAACTTTCCATCGCCGGGCGGCTTCCGCCCGCTTCGAGAATGGCTTCGCGGTAGCGGCGGCCCGTCTCGGGGTCGAGCGCGCCGGTTTCTTCAAACGCACTCCAGGCATCGGCGCTCAGCACCTCGGCCCACTTGTAGCTGTAATAGCCGGCCGCATAACCGCCCGCAAAGATGTGCGAGAACGAATGCTGGAAGCGGTTGAACGCCGGTGGCGTGAACACGGCCACCTCGGCGCGCACTTCATCGGCGATTTTCTGGACGCGCTCTTCGCTGCCCTGTTCGGCATGAACGCGGATGTCGAACAGCGAGAACTCGATCTGTCGCAGTGTCTGCAAGCCGCTTTGAAAGTTCTTGGCAGCGAGCATCTTGTCGTACAGGGCGCGCGGCAGCGGCTCGCCGCTCTCCACATGGGCGGTGAGGTGCTTGAGCACCTCCCACTCCCAGCAGAAGTTTTCCATGAACTGGCTGGGCAACTCGACGGCGTCCCACTCCACGCCGGAGATGCCAGCCACGCCGACGTCGTTCACTTGCGTGAGCATGTGGTGCAGGCCATGGCCGAACTCGTGGAACAGGGTGGTGACTTCGTCGTGCGTCAGCAGCGCCGGCTTGCCATCGGCGGGTGGGGTGAAGTTGCACACCAGGTGCGCCACCGGCGTTTGTGTGTGACCTTCGGGGCGGGCCCAGCGGCCGCGCACGCCGTCCATCCAGGCGCCGGGGCGCTTGCCGGTGCGGGCATAAGGGTCGAGGTAGAACTGGCCGACGAGCTGGCCCGCGCCGCCCTCGGCGCTTCGTTCATTTCTCTCGATGCGGAAGAAGCGCACGGTGGGGTGCCACACCTCGGCCGTGTCGGGGCGGATGCTCACCTCAAACAGCGTCTCGATGATGCGAAAGAGCCCGCTCAACACCTTGGTCTCGGTGAAATAGGGCTTTACCTGCTGGTCGCTGAAAGCGTAGCGCGCTTCCTTGAGCTTTTCGCTGGCGAAGGGGAGGTCCCAGGACTGCAGCTCGGGCAAGCCGAGCTCGCTGCGTGCGAACTCGCGCAGCTCGGCCAGGTCTTTTTCGGCATACGGGCGAGCGCGGCGTGACAGGTCGCGCAAGAAGTCGGTGACTTGCTGGGGCGAGTCGGCCATCTTGGGCACCATCGACACCTCGGCGAAGTCACGGTAGCCCAGCAGCTGCGACTCTTCGTGGCGCAACACCAAGAGCTCGCGCATGGCGGCGCTGTTGTCGTGCTCGGGCTTGCCGAGCTCGCTGGCGCGTGTGGCGTAGGCGGTGTAGAGCCGCTCGCGCAGCGCGCGATTTTCACCGTACTGCATCACCGGGAAGTAGCTCGGGAAGTGCAGCGTCAGCTTGTAGCCGGCTTTCTCTTGTTCAGAGCGGCCATCGGCCTCGGCGGCGGCACGGGCGGCGTCTTTTGCGTCGCCGGGTACACCAGCGAGCTGTTCTTCGGTGACATACAGCGCGAAGCTGTCGGTCGCGTCCATCACGTGCTCGGAGAAGGCCTGCGACAAGGCCGCCTGCCGCTCCTGGATCTGCGCGTAACGCTCGCGAGCGGCGCCTTGCAGCTCGGCGCCCGAGAGCACGAAGTCGCGCATCGCGTTCGACAAAGCCTGCTTGCGCGCCGGGCTGAGCCGGGCAGCGGCCGGGCCGTTGGCGATGGCCTTGTACTTGGCGTACAGGCGCTCATCGGCACCCAGGCGGGTGTGGAATTCGGTGACCTTGGGCAGGTTGTCGTTGTAGGTGGCACGCAGCTCGGGGTTGTCGGCCACGTGGTTCAAGTGCGCCACCGCGCCCCAGGCGCTGCCCAGGCGCTCGGTCGCCACGTCGAGCACGGCCGAGAGAGCGTCGTAGTCGGCTGGCACCTGGTCACTGGTGGCCTGCTCCAGCGCCGCATCGGCTTGCGCCAGCAATTGGGTCACTGCCGGCCCCACGTGTTCGGGGCGGATGGCGGCGAAATGAGGCAGTCCGCTGAGGTCGAGGAGGGGGTTGCTCATGGGTGTTTGCGTTCAGCGGCTTCGATGGTGTTGACGAGGAGCATGGCCCGGGTCATCGGCCCGACCCCGCCCGGCACGGGCGTGATGAAACCGGCGACTTGCAAGACGCCGGCAAAGTCCACATCACCACACAGCTTGCCTTCGTCATTGCGGTTCATTCCCACGTCGATGATGACTGCGCCTGGTTTGACCATGTCGGCGGTCAAGGTATTGCGCCGGCCCACGGCCGCCACCACCACATCGGCCTGGCGTGTGTGATGGCCGAGATCGGCCGTGGCACTGTGGCAGATGGTGACGGTTGCGTTGGCTTGCAAGAGCAGCTGCGCCATCGGCTTGCCCACGGTGTTGCTGCGCCCAATCACAACGGCGTGCTTGCCCTTCAGGTTGACACCGGTGGTTTCGATCATCTTCATGCAGCCATACGGCGTGCATGGGCGAAAACCGGGCAGGCCGCTGGCCAGCTCGCCCGCGCTGAGTACCGAGAAGCCGTCGACGTCTTTGGCGGAAGAGATGGCGGCGATCACCTTTTGCGGGTCGATGTGCTTGGGCACCGGCATCTGCACCAGGATGCCGTGGATGCTGTCGTCATGGTTCAGCACCTCGATGCGTTTGAGCAGATCGGCTTCGGCCAGGGTGGCCGGGAAGCGGTCAAGCACCGAGCGCACGCCGCTGGTTTCGCAGTCCTTGACCTTGTGGCTCACGTACACCTGGCTGGCCGGGTCGTCGCCGACCAGAATCACCGCCAGCCCGGGGGTGTGGCCACGGGCGGTGAGGGCAGCGGCGCGTTCGGCCACTTCGCCGCGGATCTTCTTGGCAAGGGCGTTGCCGTCGATGAGTTGTGCAGTCATTGGAGGTCCTTGGAAACTAAAAAGGGCCGCTGCGAGCGGCCCTTTGCTGGGGGTGTGCGTCTGAGAGTTTTTTGATTGCCGTTCGCCCTGACCCTTCGATACCTCAGGGCGAACGGAGTCGGGGCAAGGTCCAGTTTCAAAAAACTCGCAGCCTCTTTGGCCTCAAGCTTTCGACTGCGCGCCGAGTGCGATCTTGAGCAAGTCGGCCACGGTGTTGGCGTTCAGCTTTTCCATGATGTTGGCGCGGTGCGCCTCCACCGTCTTGATGCTGATGCCCAGGTCGTCGGCGATCTGCTTGTTGAGGCGGCCGGCAACGATGCGCTCCAGCACCTGCGACTCGCGGGTGGTCAAGCGTGACAGCAGTGCGTCGCGGCTGGCTGCCTCTTGGTGGTGGGAGAAGGCGCTGCGCGCCTGGTCGAGCATGCGCTCCACCAAGTTGAGCAGCTCTTCTTCCTTGAAGGGCTTTTCGATGAAGTCCATCGCGCCCTTTTTCATGGTGGTCACCGCCATCGGCACGTCGCCGTGGCCGGTGATGAAGACCACCGGCAGCGGCGACTTGCGCTCGAGGAGGCGGTCTTGCAGCTCAAGCCCGCTCATGCCGTCCATGCGGATGTCGGCGATCAGGCAAGCCACTTCACGCGGGTCGAAGCGCGAGAGGAACGACTCGGAGGAGTCGAAACACTTCACGCGGTAGTCCTTGCCCTCCAGCAACCATTGCAGAGAATCTCGCACCGCCTCGTCGTCATCGACAACGTAGACGGTGCCCTTCTTCGGAATCAAGCTCATGCTGTGTGCCCCTCGTTTGCGGTGTACCGCAACCGATCCCCCGAGTGGGTGCGGGCCGGCTTGGGAGCGGCCCGGCGCTCGGCCCGCATTTCAAAAATGGACGCCAGATTGCTCATGGGTGCTGTCTCATGTTGTGGCCGCTTCGAAGCCTGGTGATTTAGCGGTTTCTACCGGCAGCGTAAAGGTAAAACGGCAGCCGACAGCGAGTTCGCCATTGTATAAGTTCTGTGCCCCGATCCGGCCTCGGTGGCTCTCGATGATCGAGCGGCACAGGCTCAGTCCGATGCCCAGGCCTTCGACCTTGGTCGAGAAGAATGCTTCGTACAGGCGTGCTATTACCTCGTCTTTCAAACCCGGCCCGGTGTCGGTGACGCTGAACTCGATCACGCCGCCTTCTTGCGGTGTGTGTTTGGGTACCACGCGCAGCTCGATGTTGCGGCGCGCGGGCGGCAGGCCGGCCATGTCGATGGCCTCGGCAGAGTTCTTCAAAAGGTTGAGCACCACCTGCTCGATCAGGATCGGGTCGACCATCAGCGTGGGCAGGCGCTGCGCGACATAAACGTGGATGGCCACGTTGCGACGGCGCAGCTCGATGCCGGCCAGGTCAACGGCGTCGTCGATGATGGTTCGCGCTTGCGCCGCCTGGCGCTGCGGCTCACTGCGTTTCACGAAGGCGCGGATGCGCCGGATGATTTGGCCCGCACGCTCGGCTTGGCGCGCAGTCTTCTCCAGCGCGGCGATCAAGTCGTGTTTTTCGATGGCGTCGCCTTTCACGCGCGAGACCATGCCGTTGCAGTAGTTGGTGATGGCGGTGAGCGGCTGGTTCAGCTCATGCGCCACCGACGAAGCCATCTCGCCCATGGTCACCAGGCGGCTGGTTACCTGCGCTTTGTCGGCCTGCTGCGCGGCCTGAGTCTCGGCGTGGCGGCGGCCGGTCACGTCGGTTGCGATCAGCATCTGCGCGAGCCGGCCGTCGGTCCATTGCAGGTAACGCGCACGCACGTCGAACCACTTCTGCAGCGACTCGACGAACACCTCGCGCGGGTCGGAGCCCGCTTCGGTGAGCTCTTGCGTGGGCAGGCCGCCAAAGCTGTCGACCGAGTCGCCCAGGTCGGCAATCATCGGCAGGCCGGGGTCGCCACCGGCCAGCAGGCCGTGGCCGCGTGCATCGGCGCCGAACCACAGTCGGTAGGAGCGGTTGGCAAACAGCAGCTCGCCCTGCTGCACCGACAGCACCGACACGGCTGCGTCCAGCCCCTCCAGCACCGTGGTGAAACGTTCGTGCGATGCAGAGAGCTGGTCGCGCACTCGTTTGGCCTCGGTGATGTTGGTCATCGAGGTCATCCAGCCGGTCTGCATGCCTTTCGGGTCGATCAGCGGCGAGACGTACATGCGCGCATCAAACAGCGTGCCGTCTTTGCGCATCGCCTTCACCTCGATGCCGCCGGCGGGGCTGCGGCCTTGCAGCTCTTGTTGCAGCAGGCGGTTGTTTTCTTCGTAGCGGTCGGGCGGCCAGTGCGGGAAGGGCGGCACCCGGCCGATCAACTCGTTTTCGTTGAAGCCGGTCATCGCGCAGAAGGCCGGGTTGACGTAGGTGATGCGGCCTTCGATGTCCATCGCCCGCATGCCGGTGAGCATGGAGTTTTCCATCGCGCGGCGGAAGTTGGTTTCCGAGACCAGCGCGCTTTGCATCTGCATGCGCCGGCGCATGTGGCGCCAGGTGCCGAGCAGCATCCAGACCGTGAGCGCACTCAGCGCTGCGACCATCCAGAACAAGGTGTTGCTGATCAGGCCGATCGAGGTGCGGTAACCCTGGCCGCGCAGCAGCAGGCCGTTGCTGGCGGGCGCGAGCGGCACGTCATGCACGATCGACGCCGGCTTGGCCGGTTCGCCCGGCGTGAGTGCCATGCTGCTCGCGACCACCTTGCCCTGCGAATCGAGCAAGGTCATGGTGTGGCGGCGCGACACCTCGGAGGGAATGAAGTAGCGCACCAGCGAGTCGATCGAGTACTCGGCGATCAAGGTGCCTGAGAACGCGCTGCGGTCGAGCAATGGAACGTGCACTTGAAAGACGGCGTTGCCAAACGAGTCGGTGAAATTGCGTGAGTACACCGGCAGGCGCAGCTCGCGTGCGGCCTTGAAGGCCTCTTCGGGCTCGGGGTTTCTTGCGTCGGGCAGCGAATGGCCGACCTCGGAGGCCGACACCCCCGGTTCGGTGTGTGCGGCCATGAAGGTCGAGTAGCTGGCGCGGCGCATGCGCGTGCTGGTGACCCAGATCAGGTTGGTGATCTCCGGGCGCTCGCGGGTGAAGCTCGCCGCCTGGCCGAGAAACTCGTCTTGGTCGATGGTGCGGGTGACGATCTCGCGCGCAATGCGCACCAGCTGCTCCTGGTTTTCGATCAGGCGCAAGCGGATCTGCTGTTGGGCGATTTCGGTGTCGCGCTTGACCGACTCTTGCTCGCGCTCGAATTCCTCATTGCGCAGGTACCAGAACGCGGAAATGATGGCTGCCAGGAACAGCAGCACCGACACCAGTGGACCGAGTGTGGCGTAGCGGTCTTGGCGTGCGGGCGACTGGCGGCGCCACCACCGGCCCACCAGGCGACCGGCCCTCGCGGCAACGGGACGAGGGGGTTCGGCGGGCGCGGGTGGCAAAGGCATGGGGCGAATTATCGAACGGCGCCGCGACCGGGCAGGCGAGCCGCGCTGCGGATGAAGTGGACGAGTGTTCAAAATGCCGCATTATGAAAACAGATCGCGCTATTTGAAAATTTGAAAGGCTTGTGGGAAACTTCGCGCCACTCGTTTCAACAGCAAATAGACAGGAGACAAGCATGTCAGCAGTACCTGAGGCTTTTCTGGGCGCGGCGGCCAATGACGTCGATTCGCAAGAGACCCGCGAGTGGCTCGACGCGCTCTCTGCCGTGATCGAAGCCGAAGGGGGCGAGCGCGCCCACTTCCTTCTCGAAGAGCTGATCAACCACGCGCGCCAAGCCGGCATCGACCTGCCGTTTTCGGCCCGCACGGCCTACGTCAACACCATTCCCACCGACCAGGAAGAGCGTTGCCCTGGCAACCTCGAGATCGAAGAGCGACTGCGCGCCTACATGCGCTGGAACGCGATGGCGATGGTGGTCAAGGCCAATCGCCTGCACCCGGCCGATGGCGGTGACCTCGGCGGGCACATCTCGTCGTTCGCCTCGCTGGCCAGCATGATCGGCGCCGGCTTCAACCACTTCTGGCACGCCGAGCACGAAGGCCATGGCGGTGACCTGCTCTACATCCAGGGCCACTCTTCGCCCGGCATTTATGCCCGGGCCTTCATGGAAGGGCGCATCAGCGAAGAGCAGCTGCTGAACTTCCGCCAGGAAGTGGGCGGCAAGGGCATCTCCAGCTACCCGCACCCCAAGCTGATGCCGGAGTTCTGGCAGTTCCCCACGGTGTCGATGGGCCTGGGCCCGCTGATGGCGATCTACCAGGCGCGGTTTCTGAAGTACCTGCACGCGCGCGGCATCGCCAACACCGAGAACCGAAAGGTCTGGGTTTTCTGCGGTGACGGCGAGATGGACGAGCCCGAATCGTTGGGCGCCATCGGCCTGGCGGCCCGCGAGAAGCTCGACAACCTGATCTTCGTCGTCAACTGCAATCTGCAGCGCCTCGACGGCCCGGTGCGTGGCAACGGCAAGATCATTCAAGAGCTGGAAGGTGAATTTCGCGGCTCGGGCTGGAACGTCATCAAGCTGCTGTGGGGCAGCTACTGGGACCCACTCTTGGCGCGCGACAAAGAAGAGATCTTGCGCAAGGTGATGATGGACACGGTGGATGGCGACTACCAGGCCATGAAGGCCAACGATGGCGCCTTCGTTCGCAAACACTTCTTCGGTCAGCACCCCAAGCTCTTGGAGATGGTGGCCAAGATGAGCGACGACGACATCTGGCGCCTGAACCGCGGGGGCCATGACCCGCAAAAGGTTTATGCGGCGTACCACAAGGCCGTCAACACCAAAGGCCAGCCGACTGTTCTGCTGATCAAGACCGTGAAGGGCTTCGGCATGGGCAAGAGCGGCGAAGGCAAGAACACCGCGCACCAGACCAAGAAGCTGACCGACGAAGACATCAAGAACTTCCGAGACCGTTTCAACATCCCGGTCAACGACGAGCAGATCGCCGCCGGCATCCCGTTCTACAAACCGGCTGACGACACGGTCGAGATGAAGTACCTGCACGAGCGCCGCCAGGCGCTGGGCGGCTACCTGCCCAAGCGCCGTGTGAAAGCCGACGAACAGCTGAAGGTGCCCGACATTGACACCTTCAAGGCCGTGCTCGAACCCACCGCCGAAGGGCGCGAAATCAGCACCACGCAGGCCTATGTGCGCTTCCTCACCCAGCTGTTGCGCGACAAGGAGCTGGGGCCCCGCGCCGTGCCCATCTTGGTGGACGAGGCACGCACCTTCGGCATGGAAGGCCTCTTCCGTCAGATCGGCATCTACAACCCCGAGGGCCAGAAGTACACGCCGGTCGACAAAGACCAAGTCATGTACTACCGCGAGTCGACCGATGGGCAGATCTTGCAAGAGGGCATCAACGAAGCCGGCGGCATGAGCAGCTGGATCGCGGCGGCCACTTCGTACAGCACCAACAACCGCATCATGGTGCCGTTCTATGTGTACTACTCGATGTTCGGCTTCCAGCGCATTGGCGACCTGGCCTGGGCGGCGGGCGACATGCAGGCACGTGGCTTCTTGCTCGGCGGCACCTCGGGCCGCACCACGCTGAATGGCGAAGGCCTGCAACACGAAGACGGCCACAGCCACATCTTGGCGGGCACCATTCCGAACTGCATCAGCTACGACCCGACCTTTGCGCACGAGGTGGGTGTGATCCTGCACCACGGCTTGAAGCGCATGGTCGAGAAGCAAGAAAACGTTTATTACTACCTGACCCTGCTCAATGAAAACTACGCGATGCCGGGCCTGAAGGCCGGCACCGAAGAGCAGATCATCAAGGGCATGTACCTGTTTGAAGAAGGTCCGCAGAAAACCCCGCGTGTGAACCTGCTGGGCAGCGGCACGATTCTTCGCGAGTCGATCGCCGCGAAAGAGCTGCTGGCCAAAGAGTGGGGCGTGTCGGCCAACATCTGGAGCTGCCCGAGCTTCAACGAGCTGGCCCGAGACGGGCAAGACGTGGAGCGCTGGAACCTGCTGCACCCGACCGACAAGCCGCGTGTGCCTTTCGTCACCCAGCAGCTCGACAAGTACGCCGGCCCGGTGATCGCCTCGACCGACTACATGAAGAACTACGCCGACCAGATTCGCGCCTTCATCCCCAAGGGCCGCACCTACAAGGTATTGGGCACCGACGGTTATGGCCGCAGCGATTTCCGCAGCAAGCTGCGCGAGCACTTCGAGATCAACCGCCATTACATCGTGGTGGCTGCGCTCAAGGCCCTGGCCGATGAAGGCACGGTACCGGCGGCTAAAGTCGCTGAAGCCATCCAGAAGTACGGCATCAACGCCGACAAGATCAATCCGCTGTACGCGTAGTCAAGCGCTCAAGAAGAAAGAGACAAGCACATGGCCCTGGTGGAAGTGAAAGTCCCCGACATCGGTGATTTCAAAGACGTAGAGATCATCGAACTGCTGGTCAAACCCGGCGACACGGTGAAGGTGGAGCAGTCGCTGGTGACGGTGGAGAGCGACAAGGCCTCGATGGAAATTCCGTCGACGCGTGCGGGTGTGGTCAAGGAGCTGAAGGTCAAGCTCGGCGACAAGATCAGCGAGGGCTCGTTGTTGCTGATGATGGAGTCGGACGTTGCAGCACCTGCACCAGCGCCGGCGCCCCCTTCCTCTGCCGCGCCGGCGCGGGCCGAGCCACCTCAGTCTGAGCAAGACACCTCGGAGCAAAAGGTCGCTCCGTTCGAGCTGGCCACCGCGCAGCCAGTGCCTCCGTCTGCCGCAGAGCGCACGATTCCGACCGCCGCCTTGCCGGCGCACGAACCTTCCGCGCCGCAAGGCCACCTGCCCCACGCTTCGCCCAGCATCCGCAAGCTGGCGCGCGAACTCGGTGTGCCGCTCGATGAAGTGAATGGCAGCGGCCCCAAGGGCCGCATCACGCACGACGACCTGCATGCCTTCGTCAAGGGTGTGATGGCCGGTGAGGCGCAGACCAAGGCGCAGGCGGCCCAGGGCGGCGCGCCCGCCGCATCGGGTGGCGCCTTCCCAGGCCTGCTGCCCTGGCCGCAGGTCGACTTCAGCAAGTTCGGCCCGGTCGAGCGCAAGGACCTGTCGCGCATCAAGAAGATCAGCGGCGCCAACCTGCACCGCAACTGGGTGGTGATCCCGCACGTCACCAACCACGACGATGCCGACATCACCGAGCTCGAAGCCTTCCGCGTGCAGCTGAACAAAGAGAACGAGAAGGCCGGCATCAAGGTGACCATGCTCGCCTTCCTGATCAAGGCCAGCGTGGCGGCGCTGAAGAAGTTTCCGGAGTTCAATGCATCGCTCGACGGTGATCAGCTGGTGTTGAAGAAGTACTTCAACATTGGCTTCGCGGCTGACACGCCCAACGGGCTGATGGTGCCGGTGATCAAAGACGCCGACCAGAAAGGCATCTTCCAGATCAGCAAAGAAATGGGCGAGCTCGCCGCCAAGGCGCGCGAAGGCAAGCTGAGCCCGGCCGAGATGAGCGGGGGCTGCTTCAGCATCAGTTCGCTGGGTGGCATTGGTGGGCGTTACTTCACGCCGATCATCAACGCGCCTGAGGTGTCCATCCTCGGGGTGTGCAAGTCCAGCACCGAGCCGGTGTGGGATGGCAAGGCCTTCCAGCCGCGTCTGATGCTGCCGCTGAGCCTGAGCTGGGATCACCGCGTGATCGATGGTGCCTCGGCGGCGCGGTTCAATGCTTACCTGGGGCAGATCCTGGCTGACTTCCGAAGGGTGTTGCTGTGACGGCGGTCAAGGCGGTGCGCAAGACCGGGCCTGCGAAAGCCTCGACGATCAAATTCAAGAAGGACTGAGCATGGCAACCATCGACATCAAGGTGCCCGACATCGGCGACTTCAAGGACGTCGCCATCATCGAAGTGCTTGTGAAAGCCGGCGAGACGGTCACCAAGGAGCAATCGCTCGTCACCGTAGAGAGCGACAAGGCCTCGATGGAGATCCCTGCGTCGCACGCCGGTGTGGTGAAAGAGCTCAAGGTCAAGGTGGGCGACAAGATCAGCGAAGGCTCGTTGTTGTTGACACTGGAATCTGCCACCACCGCCGTTCGCCCTGAGCCTGTCGAAGGGCTGGGGGCCGCTGCGGCAGGGGCTTCGACAGGCTCAGCCCGAACGGAAGAGGGGGGCTCAGCCCAAACGGATGGGAGGGGCTCAGCCCGAACGGAAGAGAGGGGCTCAGCCCGAACGGAGGCGGTGGCCGCACCGGCCGCAGCCACCCACACCGGCGGCTCCGACTTCGAATGCGACATGCTCGTGCTCGGTGCCGGCCCAGGTGGCTATTCGGCCGCCTTCCGCGCGGCCGACCTCGGCCTGAAGACCGTGCTTGTCGAGCGCTACGCCACGCTGGGCGGTGTCTGCCTCAACGTGGGCTGCATCCCGTCCAAGGCCTTGCTGCACGTGGCCGGTGTGATGGACGAGGTGAAGCACTTCGACGCCCTCGGCATTAGCTTCGGCGCGCCCAAGCTTGACCTCGCCAAGCTGCGCGCCCACAAAGACAAGGTGATCGGCAAGCTGACCGGCGGCCTCGCCGCCATGGCCAAGATGCGCAAGGTGACGGTCATTCAGGGCACGGGTGAGTTTCTCGACCCGCACCACCTCGGTGTCACCAAGGCCGATGGTGGCAAGCAGGTGATCAGCTTCAAGAACGCCGTCATCGCGGCGGGTTCCGAGGCGGTGAAGTTGCCCTTCTTGCAGACACCACAAACGAAAGACGACCCGCGCATCGTCACCTCCACCG
>JBBRFR010000002.1:0-34663 GCA_038241485.1 Burkholderiales bacterium | reverse complement strand
GCGAGGGGCTGCCGCCACACGCTGCGGTGGCGCGGCCAGCGCCATCTCACGCACGTAGACCACGGCCATGCGCGGCGGCATGGCCTGCGCGTCCATGAGGCCCCGCGCATGCCGGGCCACCACGTCGACCACACCGAAGTGGCCTGCCATCACTGCCAGCACCAGGCCCGCGCCCACCCACAGGCGGCGCGGGTTCAGGGCTCTCAGGTGGGCAACCATGCCCGGCGCAGCGGCAACGCGGCCTGGGGGGTCTTGTCGGTTGGCGACAGCGCGAGCGACACGGCGCCGCTGTCGGGCGCGGGTGGCAGCGCCAGTGCCAGCGTCAGCATGCGCTGGTCACGCGAGACCAGCAGCGCGGCCAGCTGCGGGGCCTGCACCATGCGGGTGAGGTCGTCGAGTCGCCGCAGGCGCCAGCCGTCAAGGGCAATCAGTTCGTCGCCCGCCGACACGCCGGCCGCTTCGGCCGCACCACCGCGCAGCACGTTGTTCACCTTGATGCCGGTGAGCGCACTCTCCGACACCCGCAGACCCAGCCGTTGCGTCACGCTGGGCGGCTGCTGGCACCAGGCCACACCCAACTTGGCCAGCCGGCCAGACCACGGCAGGTCGACGGAGCCATGCACCCAGGCGCGCAGCTCCTTGGCATATGAACGCCCGCCCACCTGGGCGAGTGCGGCGGCGATGTCGGCCTCGCTGATCGGGCCGCCCTCGCTGCGCTCCCACAACAGGCGCATCACATCGTCGAGCGAGCCTTGGGCTTCGCTGCGCAAAGTGAGGTCAAGCGCCAGCGCCACCAACGAACCCTTGGTGTAGTAGTTGATGGTGGCGTTGGGCGTGTTCTCGTCGCTGCGGTAGTACTTGACCCAGGCATCAAAGCTCGCCTGCGCCACGCTTTGCACCTTGCGCCCCGGCAGGCCGAGCACGCCGGTGAGGGTCTTGGCCAGCAGCTTGAGGTAACGCGCTTCGTCAATGAGGCCGGCGCGCAGCAGCAGCAAGTCGTCGTAGTAGGAGGTAAAACCTTCGAAGAACCACAACAGCTCGGTGTAGTTCTCTTGTGTGTAGTCGATCGTCGCAAACTCGGCCGGGCGCAAGCGCTTCACGTTCCAGGTGTGGAAGTATTCGTGGCTGATCAGGCCGAGCAGCGTCACGTAGCCATCGCCCAGCTCGCGCTTGCCACGCTGAGGCAGGTCGCGCCGGGCGGCGATGAGGGCGGTGCTGGCGCGGTGCTCCAGGCCGCCGTAGGCGTCATCGACCGCGTTGAGCATGAAGACGTAGCGCTTGAAGAAAGTCTTTTTCTTGCCGTGCCAGAAAGCGATCTCGGCCTCGCAGATGCGGCGCGCATCGGCCAGCAAGCGCTCGCCGTCGAAATCAGGCCAGGCGCCTGCCACCACAAACTCATGCGGCACCCCCCCGGCCTTGAACTCGCCGCGCCAGAAGTTGCCCATCTCCACCGGGTGATCGACCAGCTCGTCGTAGTCGGCGGCCTCGAAGGTCTGGCCTTTGATGCAGGGCAAGGCGGTCGCGACCTTCCAGCCCTTGGGCAGGCCGCGCAGCTCCACACGCTGCGGCTCGGTCTCGCGGCCGTGCACCCGCAAGAACACGCTGGTGCCGTTGAAGAAGGCGCGGTGTGCGTCGAGAAAGGCGGTGCGCACCGAGTTGTCAAACGCGTAGACGAGGTAGCTGATCGCAAGCGTGCCTTTGCCTTGGCAGGCGGCGACCCAGGTGGCCTTGTCGAGCTGGGTCAATGCGACCTCGTTCGACCCCTGCTTTGCGTGCAGCCCCGAGAGGTGGCGTGCGAACTCGCGCACCAGGTAGCTGCCGGGGATCCACGCCGGCAGGCTCACACGCTGCTCGGGCGCGGGGTGGGGAACGCTCAGCGTGACGCGAAAGAGGTGGGCGTGTGCGTCGGCAATCTCAAGCCGGTAAGAAATCATCAACCGGCTTCAGTTGGCGCCGGGCTTGGCCGCGGCGCTGGCCACCAGTTGCTTTTCGATCTGCTCGGCGCTGATCGCGCCCGGCACGCGTGTGCCGTCGGCAAAGATGATGGCCGGCGTGCCGTTGATGCGGTACTTGCGTGCGAACTCAAGGTTGCGCTCTATTGGCGTGGCACACGCACCCATGTTCTTGGTGGGCAGTTTGTTGTCAAGCATCCAGCCCAACCAGGCCTTGACCGGCTCCTTGGCACACCAGATGTTCTCCGATTTTTGCGGCGAGTCACCGCCCAGCACCGGCAACAAGAAGGTGTAGACGGTGACGTTCTTGACCTTTTGCAGGTCGGCCTCGAACTTCTTGCAGTAGCCGCAGTTGGGGTCGGCAAAGACGGCCATCTTGCGTGCCCCAGTGCCGTTTTTCCAGACGATGGCGTCTTTCAGCGGCAGCTGGGCGAAGTCGACGGCGTTGAGCTTGTTGAGCCGCGCCTCGGTGAGGTTGGTGCGGGTGCGGGTGTCGATCAGGTTGCCCTGGATCAGGTGGTTGCCGTTTTCGTCGGTGTAGAGCAACTCGCCGCCGATGCGCACTTCATAGATGCCGGGGATCGGCGTCTTGCTCACGTCGTCGATCGGCGGCAGGTTGGCCAAGCGCTCGGGCAGGTTTTTGCGGATGGCGGCTTCATCGGCCATGGCGGCAGGCGCCACCAAGAGGGAGGTCACCAGGGCCAGCAGCGTGCGGGAAAAGGGGGTCGAGAACATGGAGAGCTTTCAGGAACCGAGCGCACGTGAGGTGAGCCAGCGTTTGAGGGGAGGAAGGTGATTGACAAGACTCATGCCACGGTTGCGGAGTTCCCGCACCGCGGGTTGCTCGCGTGAAAAGAGTCGCAAAAGGCCATCGGTGAGCTGGCCCATGGCGAGGGTGGGCGCCAGGCGCTGCCGCTCGTAGCGGCGCAGCAGGCGCGCGTCTGCGAGCGGTCGCCAGGGTTCGCGTTGTGAGATGACCTGGCTCAGGGCGGCCACGTCGGCCAGACCCAGATTCAAACCCTGCCCGGCGAGCGGGTGCACCACGTGGGCGGCGTCGCCCAGCAGCACCCAGCCCTCACCACACCAGGCTTGCGCGCGCGCCAGCATCAGCGGCCAAGCGGCACGCTCGCCGGCCAGGCGCAGCTCGCCGCACACGCCGCCGGTGGCCTGCTGCAGCGCCTGCTCGAAGGCATTGGCCTCAAGCGCCATCAGTTCTTCTGAGCGCGCTTCGGGCATCGACCACACCAGCGCATACGACTGTTCCGCTTGCGGTGCATCAAAGGGCAACAAGGCCAGCACATCGGGCTGGCGGAACCATTGGCGTGCGGTGTTGCGGTGCGGCAGCTCGGCCACCAAGCGCGCGGCGATGGCGCGGTGGCCGTAGTCCTGCCGGTCCCACACGACACCCAGGGCCTCTCGGCGGGCCGAGGCCTTGCCTTCACACAAGGCGGTGAGCGTGGCCTCGACCGGGCTGGTGCTCTGGGTGATGTGCGGCGCAAAACGCACGGCTGACGTGAGTGACTGTTCAAGTACGGCCGCATCGGTGATCCACGCCAGCTCGCTGAAGCGCGCCTGCCAGGCCGAAAACTCCAGCAGGCCAGCCGGGCTGTCGCCTTCGATGTGCATGTCGTAAACCGCTGTCGCGGCGTGTGGCGGCAAAGCGTCCCACACCTTCAGACCGCGCAGCAACTCGACCGAAGAGGCATTGAGCGCATACGCGCGCACGTCTTCGCGCGGGCTGCCCGCAGAGTCTGACACCAAGGCCACCTGCAAACCCTGGCGCGCAAGCGACAAGGCCAGGCTCTGGCCGACGATCCCGGACCCTTGCACGCAGACATCGAAACGTTTCATAGCGTTTCATTGTAGGGACGCGAGTGTGTCAGCGGCACCAAGGCAGAATCAGTGGCTTCCCTCACATTCCAATGGCCCTCACGAGGGGCCGTGCGACCGCATGAAATCTCCCTGGATGCGCAAACTGCTGATCGGCGCAGGCGTGTTCGTGCTGCTGATCGCAGCCGCCCTCGCCTACCTGGTCGCCACCTTCGACCCCAATGCCTACAAGGGCCTGGCGGTCGACTGGATGAAGACCCACCACAACCGCACGCTGGCGATCAACGGGCCGATCCAGCTGTCGGTGTTTCCGCGTTTGGCGGTGCAGGTGTCGGGCGTCACGCTGAGCGAAAAGGGCCGCGCTGACGAGTTTTTGGCGCTCGACGAAGCCGCGTTGTCGGTCGACGTGCTGCCGCTGCTGCGCCAGCAGGTGGTGGTCGACCGGGTGAGCGCACGCGGCCTGCGCGTGCGCTATCAACGTGGCAACAAGGGTGACGCCAACATCGACGACCTGCTGGCGAGCGACCCCCGCCCGCAAGCGCAAACCAGCGGCCCGGCGCTGCGCTTTGATGTGAGCAACATCCAGCTCGACGACCTCAATCTCACGCTGCGTGATGAGCAGGCCAAGCTGGCGGGCGAGATCACGCTGCTGTCGCTCAGCACCGGGCGGCTGGCGGACCAGGTGGAGTCGCCGGTCAAGCTCAAGGCCCGGCTGGCCCTCACCTCGCCCGCCGTGCAAGGCGAGCTGAGCGGGAGCACCCAGCTCACGCTCGCCCTGGCCGACAAAGGCCTGCGCCTGCGCGAGATGGAGCTGGCCTGGAAGGGCAACGCCCCCGGCGCCCAGGCCGTGAACGCCAGCTTGCGCGGTGCCCTGGCCTTCGATGGCAACAAGGGCACGCTGCAGGCTGACCAGGTCGAGCTGGCCGGTGACGCCACTGTCGGCACACTGAATCTCGCCAAATCAACCCTCGCGCTGGAGCGTTTTGCCTACGACCCGGAGAACAAGTCACTGATGCTGTCGAAGCTGCGCATCAAGCTCGGCGGCGCCGCAAGCGGCCAGCCGCTGAGCCTCAACCTCGACTGGCCCGAGCTCTCGGTCAAGGGCGAGTCACTCACCGGCAGCGCGCTCAGCGGGCAGATCAGCCTGCAAGGGCCGACCACGGTCGAAGCCAGTTTCAAAACGGCGGCCCCCAGCGGCAGTTACGAGCGCATCGTGGTGCCGAATGTGGAGAGCACGGTCAAGGGCCGCAGCGGCCCGCGGCAAATCGCCGGCAGCGTACGCGCCACCTTGCTGCTGCAGCTCGAAAAAGGCGCCGTCGCACTCGATGGGCTGGACACCCAGCTGCAAGTGCAAGAGCCCTCGCTGCAGCCGCTCAACATCAGCATCCAGGGCAAGGCCGACGCCTCGGCGCAAGCCGCGCACTGGGCACTCAAGGGCCAGATCAACAACAACCCGTTCGCGAGTGAAGGCAGCGCCATCTTGGCGACGACACCCCTCACGCTCAACGTGGCCGCGCGTTTTGACACGCTCGATTTGAACCGCCTGCTGCCGGCCGCAGCGGCCGCCGCCTCGGCGCCGGTCTCGGCCGCACCGGCGGCTGATGCGCCCATTGACCTGTCGCCCCTGCGCGCGCTGCAAGGCAAGTTCGACGTGCGCGTAGGCCAATTCGCCTACCAGACCTACCGCGTGAACGACGCGGTGTTTCTGGCCACGCTTGAAGGCGGCATGCTGCGGGTGAGCCAGCTTTCCGGCAAGACCTGGGGCGGCAGCGTGAGCGCCACCGCCTTTGCCGACGCCCGCGCCAGCCGCGTGGCAGTGAACGCCACCGCCAGCAACGTCAATGTGAACGCGCTGCTGCAAGACGTGGCCAAAAAAGACGTGCTCGAAGGCACGGGCCGGGTGGCGCTCGATGTTGAGAGCGCGGGCCGCAGCACCCACGAGCTGAAGTCGCGCCTTCAAGGCAAGGCCGCGCTGCAGCTGCGCGACGGGGCCATCAAGGGCGTGAACCTCGCCAAGAGCCTGCGCCAGGCCAAGGCCGCGCTGGGCATGAAGCAGGCCGATGAGCGACAGAAAGCGCGGCAGACGGAAAAGACCGATTTCTCCGAACTCACCGCCAGCTTCACTATTACCAACGGCGTGGCGCGCAGCAGCGACCTCGACGCCAAGAGCCCCTTCTTTCGCCTGGGCGGCGATGGCGCGCTCGAAATCGGCAAGGGGGTCATCGACTACACAGCGCGTGCCACCGTCACGTCCACCACCAAGGGGCAAGACGGGGCCGAACTTGAGGCCTTGAAGGGCTTGACGATCCCGGTGCACTTGAGCGGCCCCTTCGAGGCCATGGATTGGCGCATCGAGTGGTCGGCCATCGCCGCGCAGGCGATCAAAACCGAGGTGGGCGCGCAGGTAAAAGACAAGCTGCGAGAGAAACTCGGCTTGCCCAGCGCTGCCAGTGCCGCCAGCGGCAGCAGCGAATCGGCTGCGATCAAAGACGCCGCCCGCGACAAGCTGAAACAAAAACTCAAGGGGATCTTCAAATGAGTGAAGCCGCAAACAACGACACGAGCGTGACGGTGACGGTGACGGCGCTCAACGTGTATCCGGTGAAAAGCTGCGCCGGGGTGAGCCTGCGCGAGTCGCTGCTGATCGAAACCGGGCTCGAGTTCGACCGCGCCTGGATGGTGGTCGATGCACAGGGCGAGTTCGTCACCCAGCGCGAGTTGCCGCGCATGGCGCTGATCCAGCCCACGCTCAAACACACCGAGGTGGTGTTGCGCGCACCCGGCATGCTGGCCTTGCACCTCGCCATCGACGGTGTCGAAGGCCCGGTGCGGGTCAAGGTGTGGAACGACGAACTCGCCGCCTACGACATGGGGAATCTGGCTGCGCAGTGGTTCACCGACTTTCTCGGCCCGCCGGCGCCGGGCCGCCCCACGCCGGCGACACCCCCTCGGGGGGGCGACGCCGAAGGCGTCTCGGGGGTCAAATTCCCTTTGCGTCTGGTGCGCTTCGATCCCGAACAAAAGCGCTTGTCCAACAAAACCTGGACCGGCGACATCACGGCCGAAAACGCATTCAGCGATGGTTACCCCATCCTGGTGATTTCCGAGGCCTCACTCACCGAGCTGAATCAGCGTTTGAAAGAGCCGGTGACGATGGCGCGCTTTCGGCCCAACCTGGTGCTCTCGGGCCTGGACGCGCATGGCGAAGACCACCTGGACGAAATCCGCTTCGACACGCCCGAAGGCCCGGTGCGGCTGAAGCTCGTCAAGCCCTGTGCGCGTTGCCCCATTCCCAATGTGAACCCGCTCACCGGCGAACCCGGCAGCGAGCCCTGCGACACGATAAGTGGCTACCGCGCCAATGCACTGCTCGACGGTGCCATCTGCTTCGGCATGAACGCGGTGATTGTCGAAGGCATCGACTGCGGCCTGCGTGTCGGCCAGACCGGCAGCGCCAGCGTCAAGTTCGCCTGATGCAGCGATTGCAGTGTCCGGCGCCGGGCCGCCCCACGCCGGACGGCGCCCCCTGGGAGCAAGATCGAAGCGACTGGGGGGCCGTCTGAAAAATTGGCAGTTATTTGCCATCTGCGTGCTCACCTGGAGCACGACCTGGCACGCCATCACCTACCAGATCGGCGTGGCCTCGCCCGAGTTCGGCGTGGCCATGCGCTTTGGCCTGGCCGGGCTGTGCGTGCTGGCCTGGTGCGCATGGCGCGGCGAGCGGCTGCGCCTGCCCTGGCGCGACCACGCCTGGCTCGCGCTGCAAGGTGTGTTTCTCTACGGCGTGTCGTACCTCTGCGTGTACCACGCCGAGCGCTACCTGCCCTCGGGCCTGGTGGCGGTGGGTTACTCAGCGTCGCCGCTGGTAGCGGGCATCGGCGCGCTGTGGCTGTTTCACACCGCATTGAGCGCACGTTTCATCGCCGGCGGTCTGCTGGGCCTGGCGGGTGTGGCGCTGATCTTCTGGCCCGAGTTTGGCAAAGCACACGCCGGCCAGGCGACGGCGCTGGGCGCGCTCTTCACCGCGGGCTCGGTGCTGCTCTCCACCGTGGGCAGCCTCGTCGCCAGCCGCAACCGAGAGCGGGGTTTGCCGATGTGGACCAGCCTTGGCTACGGCATGCTCTATGGCGCGTCCGTCTGCATGGGGGTGCTGCTGGCCAGTGGGCAAAGCCTGGTGTGGCCCACCGCCCTCTCGTGGTGGGTCGCGCTGGTGTACCTGGCGCTCGCCGGCTCGGTGCTCAGCTTTGCGTGTTACCTCACCCTGCTCGACCGCATTGGCGCCGGGCCGGCCGGCACCATCGGCGTGATGGCACCGCTGCTGGCGCTGGTGGTGTCGATGCTGTTCGAGAACTACCGGCCCGACGCGCTGGCCGGTGTGGGCGTGCTGCTCGCGGTGGCCGGCAACGTGCTGATGCTCAGGCGCCCCGCACCCGCACCAGGCCTCAAGGCAGCGCCGGCAGTGGAATGAACTCGGTCTCGCCAGGCACGGGCTCGAAGCGCTGAGCCGCCCAGTCGTCACCCGCCTGCACGATGCGCTCTTTGCGGCTGAAGACGAAGTTCCACCACATGAAGCGGTGGACCAGCGGCTCACCGCCGATCAACATGACACGCGCGCCCTGCTCGGCCCGAAGCGTGGGCTCGTGGCCCTCGGGCAGCACCACCCTCACAGCGGGCGGCACCTCGTCGCCGTCGAGCGTGAAACCGCCGCCAAGGTCTTTGCTGTGGGGGCTGAGGGTCAGCAGGGTCATAGGGGGGTTCGCAACGATGGCCTGCCCCGGATAATAGGCCGCGACTCTTCGCACGCCATGGATTGCCATGCCCAACGAACCGAAGACACCGCCTGACCCGCTTGTGGCGCAAGCCACCGCCCCCAAGATCACGCTGGTCGCGCGCAGCACGGCCATGTGGTTGTTTGTGCTCATCGCCGCCAGCGTGGCGCTGGTGTGGTGGACCGAAACCGCGCTGGGCCAGATCAGCCACTCCGACCGGTATGCCTACCCGCTGCTGATGGCCTGGTTCGGCAGCCTGGCCGCACTGGTGTGGCGCCGGCCGCGTTACCTGGTGCTGGCCCAGGGCCTGGGCTCGCTCGGCCTGAGCGTGTACTTCGTGGCCAGCGTGAGCTACATGCTGCTGTTGGCCGACACGCTCTCTGTCTATGGCGCCGCTTCCATGACGTACTGGCTGGTGGCGGCACACCTGCTGATCTACGTCACCTGGCCGCTGTGGCGGGCGCTGGCGCTCAGCCTCAGCCTGACCGTGCTAACGGTGTTGCCGGCGGTCGTTGTCAACCTGCGCGGTTCAGGCCTGCCCGAGTGGTCGCAAACGGTGTGGCCTCTTTATGTGAACGGCTTCTTTGCGCAGATGCTCGTGACCGGCGGGCTGTTTGGCATCACCCGCCAGCTCAGAAAACTCGCCGTGCTGACACCCCCCATCGACAGCCGCCTCGATGCCCCGGTCAGCCAGCCGCTGACGGTGGACGACCTCGTCACACGCCGCATGCGCGACCTGGAGTCGGCGCGCGACCACGCCGAACAGGCCTCGCAGGCCAAGTCGCGCTTTCTCGCCGTGATGAGCCATGAGCTGCGCACGCCGCTGCATGGCGTGCTGGGCGCGGCCGACCTGTTGCGCGACCCGACCCTGGCCGAGCCCAACCGGCGCGAGCTGGTCGCCACCGTGCGCCGTGGCAGCACCCACCTGCTGCACCTGATCAACGATGTGCTCGACCTCTCGCGCATCGAGGCCAGCCGACTGGAGCTGCTCGACCAGCCTTTTGATCTGCGCGCCAGCCTGGCCCAGGTGATGGAGACGGTGCAGCCGCAGGCCGACGCCAAGGGGCTGCAGTGCCGGCTCACCGTCGAAGACAGCGCCCCCAACTGGTTGCGCGGCGATGAGTTCCGCCTCAAGCAAGTGCTAATCAACCTGCTGGGCAACGCCGTCAAGTTCACCGACCGCGGCCACGTGAGCCTGGCGCTGCGTTACGAGCCAACCCTGCGCCAGCTGCACCTGCACATTGAAGACACCGGCGTCGGCATTGAGCGCTCTCACCAGGCGCTGGTGTTCGACGCCTTCCACCAGGCCGACGGCGGCGAAACCCGCCGCCACGCCGGCAGCGGCCTGGGCCTGACCATCACACGCCAGCTGGTCACGCTGATGCGCGGCAGCCTGGCCCTGCAGAGCGAGCCCGGCGTGGGCACGCGGGTCACGCTGCGCCTGCCGCTGCTGGCCTGTGACGCACCCGCCCAGCCCGTCATCGTCAACTCGGCCCTAGCGCCGTTGAGCGGCGGGCTGGCCGGCATGCGCGTGCTGCTGGTCGACGACGATGCCGTCAACACCATGATCGCCTCGCAGATGCTGGAAACAGCCGACATCGTGGTGCACACCGCCAGCTCGGGGGTCGACGCCCTCAACCAGCTGACCCGCGGCGGCTTTGACCTGGTGCTGATGGACTGGCGCATGCCCGACATGGACGGCCTGGAAGCCACCCGCCGCCTGCGCGCGGGCGAAGCGGGTGAACGGGCGCGCCGCCTGCCGGTGGTGGGTTTCACCGCCAACGCTTATGCCGAAGACCGCGCCGCCTGCCTGGCCGCCGGCATGGACGAGGTGCTGGTCAAGCCGGTGGGCCGCGTACGTTTGCTGCAAACCGTGCAGCAGGCGCTGGAGGCGCATGCATCGGCCGCGGGGTCGGGCCACTAGAATCGTCACCCCGTTCGCCCAGCGCGAGCCCCACTATGCGGCGAACCCCACTTCGCCCGACCGACCATGAGCCTCAAATGCGGCATCGTGGGCCTGCCCAACGTGGGCAAGTCCACCCTCTTCAACGCGCTGACCAAAGCGGGCATTGCGGCGGAGAACTACCCGTTTTGCACCATCGAGCCCAACGTGGGCGTGGTCGAGCTGCCCGACCTGCGGCTGGCCCAGCTGTCGACCATCGTCAAGCCCGAGCGCATCGTGCCGGCGATCGTCGAGTTTGTTGACATCGCCGGGCTGGTCGCGGGGGCCTCCAAGGGCGAAGGTCTGGGCAACCAGTTTCTCGCCCACATCCGCGAGACCGACGCCATCGTCAACGTGGTGCGCTGCTTCGAAGACGACAACGTGATCCACGTGGCCGGCAAAGTCGACCCGATCTCTGACATCGAGGTGATCCAGACCGAGCTGTGCCTGGCCGACCTCGGCACCGTCGAAAAGGCCGTGCACCGCGCCCACAAGCTCGGCCGTGCGGGCGACAAAGAAGCGATCAAGCTCGCCGCTGTGCTGGTCAAGGTGCAGGCTGCACTCGACGAAGCCAAGCCGGTGCGCTCGCTCGGCCTGAGCAAGGACGAGCTGCTGTTGATCAAGCCGCTGTGCCTGATCACTGCCAAGCCGGCGATGTTTGTCGGCAACGTCGACGAACAGGGTTTCGAGAACAACCCCTTTCTCGACAAGCTGCGCGCTTACGCCGAAGTCCAGAAGGCGCCGGTGGTGGCCATCTGCGCCAAGACCGAAGCCGAGATGGCCGAGATGAGCGACGACGACAAGGAAATCTTCCTCGCCGACATGGGCCAGACCGAGCCGGGCCTGAACCGCCTGATCCGCAGCGCCTTCAAGCTGCTGGGCCTGCAGACCTATTTCACCGCCGGCGTGAAAGAAGTGCGCGCCTGGACCATCCACATCGGCGACACCGCTCCGCAAGCGGCCGGGGTGATCCACACCGACTTCGAGCGCGGCTTCATCGCGCGCAAACCATCGCCTTTGACGACTTCATCAACTTCAAGGGCGAACAAGGCGCCAAGGACCACGGCAAAATGCGCGCCGAAGGCAAGGAGTACGTGGTGAAAGACGGTGACGTGCTGAACTTCTTGTTCAACGTCTGAGCGTGCACGGGTGTTAGTCTTCACCCGCTGACACGGGTCACAAGGGCTGGCGCCACACCCAGCGCTCCCCAACACGCCATTCGACACCTGATGACGTCCGCCGCGCCCTTTCGCCAAACACCCCACTGGGCGCTCGCGCTCATAGGCACCGCGCTGGCCTACGCGCTGGCCGGCTGGGTGGCGATGTGGCTGGCCATCCCCTCGGGTTATGCCGCCCCGCTCTACCCGCCTGCAGGCATTGCGCTGGCCTGCGTGCTGACCTTTGGTTGGCGCATGCTGCCCGGCGTCGCACTCGGATCGGTGACGGTCAATGTGCTGCTGGCTTTCAGCAACGAAGCTGCCCCCAGCCTGCAAAGCGCAGTCTTGCTGCCGATGGCCATAGCCACCGGCGCCGTCTTGCAGGCGGCCGTGGGCGCCGCGCTGGTACGGCGCTTCAGCAGCCACCCGCTGACCCTGAGCGAGCCGCACGACATTGCCGTTTTCTTTGGCCTGGGGGGCCTCGCCGCCTGCCTGATCAGCGCCAGCGTCGGTACGGCCGCGCTCTACTTCCTGGCGCACCAGCCTGCTGAAACCTTGTGGTTCACCTGGTCTGTCTGGGCCTCCGGCGACACCCTGGGCGTGCTGATCGCCGCCCCGATGCTGCTGACCCTCATCGGCCGGCCGCGCAGCGAATGGGCCTCGCGCCGCCTGACGGTCGGCCTGACGCTCGCCGTGGCCACCGCCTTGATGGCGCTCGGGGTCCAGCAGGTGGGCCGCTGGAGCGAAACCCGCGTTCTGGCGGCCTTCGAGCGAGACGCGGTGAATGCAACGTCCAGCCTCACCGCGCAGCTCGAATTCCCACTGCACGCGCTCGAGGCGCTGCGCGGCGCCTTCCTGGCCTCTGAAGAGGTCACCTCCGACGAAATGCGGCGCGCCACGGGCGCCTGGTTGGCCCCTGGCAACCACCTGCAAGCCATGGGCTGGACCGAATTCGTCCGGCGCGCCGACGTGCCAGCCTACGAAGCCCGGGTGCGCACGGTTGAAGCCTCGGCCTTCCGCGTGTTCGACCGCACCGACACCGGGTACCAGCCCCAGCCCGACGACCTGCTCGCCGTGATGCGCTACATCGAGCCGATGCAGGGCAATGCTGCGGCGCTGGGCGTGAACGCGCGCTCCGTCCTCGAGGCACGCGCTGCCATCGACGCCGCCGTGCGCACCGGTTCACCGGCAGCCACCGCGGGCTTCCGCGCCACCCAGGAGCTGGGTGACAAGACCGTGGTGGTGATTTACCAGGCCCTGTACCGCGGCAGCCCGTCCACCGTCAGCGAGCGCCTCGCTGCCGCGCGCGGTGTGGCCTTCGTGACCGTGCGCATGGACGCCGCACTGAGTGCCTTCAGAACCAGCCTGCCGCATTACCTCAAGGTGTGCATCATCGATACCGACCCCTCGGCCACACGGCGGCGCCTGGCGGGTGAACCCGGCTGTGAGACGGCGCGCTCCGACTTGCTGCACGTGCGCCCGCTGGCCTTTACCGGCCGGCAGTGGGACCTGAGCGCCGGCGCGGCACGGGCCGATCTGCCCGAGGCCGGCGAGCGCAACGCCTTGCTGTTTTCGTTGGTCGGTTTGCTGGCCACCGGCATGCTGGGCGCGCTGTTGCTCACCGTGACCGGCCGCACGCGCCGCATCGAAGCCGCAGTGAAAGACCGCACCGCAGCCCTGCAGCGCGAGATCGCCGAACGTGAGCGCACCGAAGCCGACCTGCGCGAGAGCGAGCAGCGCTTTCGCAACATCCTCAACAACGTGCCCATCGGCGTGGTCTACACCGACCTTCACGGCAACGTGAAGCAGGTCAACCCACGCTTTTGCGACCTCACCGGCTACGCGGCCGACGAGTTGATGGCGATGAACGTCGCGGCCCTCAACCACCCCGACGACCGGGTACAAGACTTCGAGCTTTCGGGCCAGCTGGTGCGCGGCGAAATCCCGATGTACCGCCGCCAGGGCCGCTACATCACGCGCGACAACCGCATGGTGTGGGTGCAATCCATCGTGACCCTGCTGCGCGACGTGCAGGGTGCGGCGCACCGCATCGTCGGCGTGGTCGAAGACATCACCGAACACTTGCGACTGGCCGAAGCCGAGCGTGCCCGCGAGATCGCCGAAGCGGCCAACCTGGCCAAGAGCGAGTTCCTCTCGCGCATGAGCCACGAGCTGCGCACACCGCTCAACGCCATGCTGGGTTTTGCGCAGCTGCTGGAGCTGGACCAGAACAACCCGCTGCCCGCCGCGCAGCGCCCGTGGGTGGCGCAGATCCAGGGCGCGGGCTGGCACCTGCTGGACATGATCAACGACGTGCTCGACCTGTCGCGCATCGAGTCGGGCACGCTCAACCTGCAGCCCGACCGGCTCGACCTGCGCGAGGTCATCGCCGCCGCGCTGCCGCTGGTGGAACAAGACGCACAACGGCGCGGCATCACCGTCAGCCAGAACCTGCCCGACGACATGGCGCGGGTGGTGGGTGACAGCACAAGGGTGAAGCAGATTTTGATCAACCTGCTGAGCAATGCCGTCAAGTACAACAGCGACGGCGGCCGCATCCACATCGCCACGCGCGTCAGCCACCGTGACAGCATCGAGCTCACCGTCACCGACACCGGCCTGGGCATGACACCCACGCAACTGGCGCAGCTGTTCCAACCCTTCAACCGCCTGGGCCGCGAACGCTCGTCGCTCGAAGGCACGGGCATCGGGCTGGTCATCAGCCAGCGCCTGGCCGAGCTGATGGGCGGTGCGCTGCGCGCCCGCAGCACGGCGGGTGAAGGCTCGTCCTTCATCCTGACCCTGCCGCGTGCCGAAAGCCCCGACACGGCCGCAGTGGAGCTCGACGACAACCCGTCCACCTCCAGCGACTATCACCAGCGCGTGGTGCACTACGTCGAAGACAACGAGACCAATGTGGAGGTGATGCGCGGCATCTTGTCGCGCCGGCCGCAGGTGAAGTTCGATGTGTCCATCACCGGCCTGGACGGGCTGGCCGCCATCCGCGCCCACCGGCCCGACCTGATCCTGCTCGACATGCACCTGCCCGACATCGACGGCCTGGAGCTGCTGCGCCACCTGAAGGCCGACAGCAACACCGCCGACATCCCGGTGGTGGTGGTCTCGGCCGACGCCCTCGCCGCACAAATCGCCACCGCCATGAAGGCGGGTGCGTTCCAATACCTCACCAAGCCAGTGAGTGTGTCGGAGCTGCTGTCGGTGGTGGATTCTGTGCTCGACGAAGCTGAAACGCGGTTCGGCTGATCTTCTAGTGCTAAGAGAGAGTGTTCGTTCACTATTAGCGTTCAGGGCGCACCAATCAGCACTCTCAATCGTCGAGTGCTAATATGAACGGAACCGAAAGGAGTTCCTGGATGTCTGATGTTGCTATGAACATGTCATCTGCTTCTGCCCTGACCGTCCGTGATCCGTTTGCTGTCGTGCCCTCGCTGGGCAACCTCGACGCCTACATCTCGGCGGTAAACCGCATTCCCCTGCTCACGCACGAGGAAGAAGTGTCGTTCGCCAAGCGCCTGCGCGAGCACGGCGACGTCGAATCGGCTGGGAAGCTGGTGCTCTCGCATCTGCGCCTGGTGGTGTCGATCTCGCGCCAGTACCTCGGTTATGGCCTGCCGCACGGCGACCTGATTCAAGAAGGCAACGTGGGCCTGATGAAGGCCGTGAAGCGTTTCGACCCTGACCAGGGCGTGCGCCTCGTGAGCTACGCCATGCACTGGATCAAGGCCGAGATTCACGAGTACATCCTGAAGAACTGGCGCATGGTCAAGGTCGCCACGACCAAGGCGCAGCGCAAGCTGTTCTTCAACCTGCGCTCGATGAAACAAAGCCTGAAGGAAGACTCGGCCGACGAAAACACGCACCGCAGCACGCTGACGCAGCGTGAGGTTGACACCGTCGCCCGCAAGCTCAACGTCAAGCGCGAAGAAGTGCTGGAGATGGAAACTCGCATGTCGGGCGGTGACGTGGCGCTGGAGCCGCAAACCGACGACGGCGAAGAGAGTTACGCCCCCATCGCCTACCTGGCCGACGACAGCACCGAACCCACACGAGTGATCGAGGCGCACCGCCGCGACTGGCTGGCCGGTGACGGCATCGCCCAGGCGCTCGACGCGCTGGACGCCCGCAGCCGCCGCATCGTTGAAGAGCGGTGGCTCAAGGTGAACGACGACAGCTCGGGTGGCATGACACTGCACGACCTGGCCGGCGAATACGGCGTCAGCGCCGAGCGCATCCGCCAGATCGAGGTGGCGGCGATGAAGAAGATGCGCAAGGCCTTGGTCGAAGTGGCCGCCTGATCTTCGCGTGCTCAAAAACAAACGGCCCCTTCGGGGCCGTTTTGTTTTTCTATCCCGCCGCGAGCAGCGCCTTCAGGTCGGCCGTCAAGGCCTCGGCACCGCCGCCATAACGCGTGAAGAGCCGCAGCTTGCCACTCGCATCGAAGATGTACGAACCCGCGGTGTGGTCCATGGTGTAGCTGCCTTCGCCCTTGCCCGGCACCTTGGCGAAGAAGACCTTGAAGTCTTTCGCGGTGGCCGCCGTTTGTTCGGGTGAGCCGCGCAAGGCGATGAAACTCGGGTCGAAGCCAGCCATGTAAGCCTTGAGCAACTCGGGCGTGTCGCGCTCGGGGTCGACGGTGATGAACACACCTTGCACCCGCTCGCCATCCTGGCCCAGCGCCTTTTTCACCTGCGCCAGCTCGGCCATGGTGGTGGGGCAAACGTCGGGGCATTGGGTGTAGCCGAAAAAGACCACCGTCAGCTTGCCTTTGAAATCGGCCAGCGTGCGCAACTGCCCGTTCTGGTCGGGCAGCGAAAGTTTGCTGCCGTAGTCGGCACCGGTGACGTCGATCGCTTTGAAGCCGGGCTTGCCGGCAAACAAACCCGGGAGCTTGTCGCAGCCGGTCAACACGGCGGCGGCGGCCAGCAGCAAGAGTCGGCGTTGAGGCTTCACAACAAGGGGCCCAGGTAGTGGTCGACCAACAGCGCGGCAAACAGCAGCGAGAGGTGAAGGATGGAGAAGCGGAAGGTCTTGCGGGCCAGCGCGTCGGAGTAGTGGCGCCACAGCTTCCAGGCGTAGCCGATGAAGCCAGCGCCGAGCAAAACCGCTGCCGCCAGGTAGATCACGCCGCTCATGCCGAAGATGAAGGGCAGCAACGTCGACGCAAACAGCACGAAGGTATACAGCAACACCTGCAGCCGCGTGAACTCGTTGCCATGCGTCACCGGCAGCATCGGCAGGCCGGCCTTGCGGTAGTCCTCGACGCGGTACAAGGCCAGCGCCCAGAAGTGCGGCGGTGTCCACAAGAAGATGATCAGGCACAGCATCAACGCTTCGGGGCCCACCTCGCCGCGCATCGCCGCCCAGCCGAGCACCGGCGGCATGGCACCCGACGCACCACCGATCACAATGTTTTGCGGCGTCATCGGCTTGAGCACCACGGTGTAGATCACCGCATAGCCGACGAAGGTGGCAAAGGTGAGCCACATGGTCAGCGGGTTGACCAGCCAGTACAGCAACGCGCTGCCGGAGGCGCACAGCACGCCTGAGAACAGCAGTGTCTGGGTGTTGGTCAGCTCGCCCTTGGCGGTGGGCCGCCAGGCGGTGCGTGCCATCTTGGCGTCGATGTGCTGCTCAACCACACAGTTGAACGCAGCCGCCGCAGCGGCCACCAGCCACACGCCTGCGGTCGCCGGCAGCACCAGGCGCCAATCGGGCACCCCCGGCACGGCCAACAGCATGCCAATGACGGCACAAAACACGATGAGCTGCACCACCCGCGGTTTGGTCAGCGCATAGAACTGGCGCACCGGTGACAGGCGCGCAGCGGCGGGAGCGGGGGAACTGAGGGTTTCAGACATGGCAACAGGCTAATCGGCGATTTTACGAGCCCGCGCTGGCTTGCCGGGCGCGTGCCAGCATCACGGCCAGCAAGGTGATCAGCGCTGCGGCGCCGGCGGTGTGCGCCAGTGCCGCGATCAGCGGCCAGCCCAGCACCACATTGCTCAGGCCGCTGGTGAGTTGCCACGCGGCCACCCCGAGCAGGCCCCAAGCCCAACGGCGAGCGGCCGGGTCACGGCTCGCGAACAATGCCCAAGCCAGCCAGGCCATGGCGCTCAGCACGACCAATGCGCCCACGCGGTGGGTGAAATGAATGGCCGTGAGCGCGGCAAACGGCAGGTAGCCGCCATCTTTGCCAGCTCCCAATTCACGCAGCACGGTGAACCCATGCTCAAAATCCATCTCCGGCCACCACTGGCCCTGGCAGGTGGGGAAGTCGCTGCAGGCCAGCACGGCGTAGTTGGTGCTGACCCAGCCGCCCAGAGTGATCTGGGCCGCAGACAGCAGCAGCACGGCCCACACGCCACGGTGTACAGCGCGCGTCAGCGCGAGCGGCGCGCGCAGGTACGCCTGGCTTTGCACGGCCAGCAAACCCAGCAAGATGAGCCCGCCCAGCAGGTGAGCGGTGACGATGGCCGGGTACAGCTTCATCGTCACGGTGAGTGCGCCAAACGCGCCCTGCACGCACACCCACACCAAGGTGGCCGTGGCCCACCACGGCGACAGGACAGCCGCGCCCACCCGCCGGGCACGCCAGCTGGCGATGGCGAGCGCAATGCACAGCACGCCCACCCCTGCCGCCAGGTAGCGGTGCACCATCTCCACCCAGGCCTTGCCGTGTGTCACCGGGCCGGTCGGCATGGCGGCCTGGGCAGCCTGGATGTCGGCATGCGCACCCAAGGGGCTGGCGCTGCCATAACAGCCCGGCCAGTCGGGGCAGCCGAGGCCCGAATCGGTGAGGCGCGTGAAAGCGCCGAAGACCACCAAGTCGAAGGTGAGAAACAGCGTGAACAAGGTCAACGCGCGCAGCCGCACACTCGGTGGCGCGTGCCGGTGGCGAAACCCGATCCACGCGAGCGGCAAAGCGCCCAGCAGCAGGCTCAGCAGAGCCAGCACCAGCAGCGGGCTGAAGTCGTAGGAAGCCATCGCTCAGCGCCCCGCCTGATCCCACGACGCCGATGCGCGCAACAGCTTCAGGATGTCGCTCTTGAGCTTGGCTGCATCGGGCTGCGGCGGCACGCGCATCATCCAATTGGCCATCGGGTCGACGATGAACATGTGTTCATCGAGTTGCCGCCCCGCTGCGGGCTGCACCCAGGCCGCGAGCGCTGCGGGTGGCACACGCAACACGGTGACGGGCACGCCCGTGGTCACGGCCTGCACGGTCCCGGGCCGGGCGGGAGCGTCATCGTTGATCAGCCAGACCTTGTCGAGCCGTGCGCTCTCTCGGCCCAGCGATTCGCGCAACTGCCGTTGCAACCAGAGGTTCTTCTCGCAACGCTCGTCGCAGTTGCCGCCGCCCACCACCACCAGCAGCCACTGCCCTTTGAGCGACAGGGGCTGCACGGCTTGCCCTTGTAGATCTTTCAGAGGCAACTCGGCAGGCACCGGCCGCAGCGGTTGCATCAGCTCGCTGTAGTTGGTGCGGCCCTCGGGGCGGATCACGAAGTAGGTGAAGTACGACGCGATCACCGGCGCCGCGCAGACGAGCAGCACCAACAGCATTTTCAGGCGGCCGTACTTGGTGCGGCGGTCATCGAGCGCGGCCACCGGCATCGAGTGCACGGTGAAGCTCAGGCCAGCGGCGCCTTCAGGCGTTTCGCTGGAGGCGGGGGCGGAGGAGTTGGAACCAGACATACAGACCTGCCAAAAGAGCGCACAAGCCAAACCATTGGAAGGCGTAGCCATAGTGCTTGTGGATATCGGCCGCCGGGCGCGGCCACTGGCGAAGCAGCCCGTCGGCGACGATGCCGGGGGTGTTGGACTGCAGTACCGTCCAGGGCCGCAGGCTTACACCCAGCTCGCGAGAAAAATCGGCGAGCGCCAGATTCTGCCGGATCACCCCCGAGGCTGCTGCGCTCGCAAAGTCAAACAACCTGCCCGGCGGCGGGGCCATCTGGCCGAGCACCTCGATGCGCCCGGTGGGCGTGGGCACGGGCTGCACGCGGGTTCGCTCCAGCGTGTTGCGCGGCGTCCAGCCGCGTTGCACCAGCACCGCGTCATCGGGCCCCAGCATCAAGGGCGTGAGCACAAAAAACCCGGGGTGACCGTTCATCTGCCGGTTGTCGAGAAACACGGTTGCACCCTGCTTCCATTCACCTTGCAAACGCACCGGGCGGTAGTGCTGCGCCAACGCCTGCGCCTCGTTGGCTGGCAGCGTGGGCTGCGCCAGCTCGGGCAAGCCGCCGCGCGAATCAAGCGCCGACTGCAACGCCTCTTTTTGCGCAGCCCGGCTCAACTGCCACACACCCAGGCGCGCCGTGACCGCCATCGCCAGCAACGTGGCCACGAGCACGATGAACGCGCGGCGCCGTGAGTCAGCCAGCATAATCAGCGCCCATGAAATACCTGATCGGCGTTGGCCTGGTTTTGATCCTCGCCGCACTGGCATCGGCCGGTGTGTTCATGATGCGTGACGGCCGCGACGGCAAACCCAAAACCAGCAACATGATGCGTGCGCTGGCCGTGCGTGTGGGTCTGTCGGTGCTGCTGTTCGTGTGCATTCTGTTGAGCTACTGGATGGGCTGGATTCGCCCCACCGGGATTCCGATCGGCCAATGAAGTTCAGTCAGCGACCAAACAAAAGAGCGCCCACTGGGCGCTCTTTGCATTGCGGCGAAGTGAACGCTCAGAGCCAGTACACGACGATGTACAGGCCGAGCCAGACCACGTCCACGAAGTGCCAGTACCAGGCCGCGCCTTCGAAGCCGAAGTGGCGCTGCGGCGTGAAGTGGCCTTTGTGCAGGCGCAGCGTGATGAACAGCAGCATCAACATGCCCACAAACACGTGGAAGCCGTGGAAGCCAGTCAGCAGGTAGAAGGTCGAGCCGAAGATGCCGGAGCTGAGCTTGAGGTTCAAGTCCTGATAGGCATGCATGTACTCATAGGCTTGGAAGCCCAGGAAGGTCACGCCCAACAACACCGTGATCCACATCCAGGCGATGGTCTTGCCGCGTTGGCCGGCGATCAGCGCGTGGTGGGCAATCGTCAGCGTGACACCCGAGGTCAGCAACAAGGCGGTGTTGATGGTGGGGATGGGCCACGGGCCCATGGTCTTGAAGGGCTCGACGATGCCGGCCGGCGACGCGGTAGCACCCGCTACCGAGCTGGGCCAGAAGGCCTTGAAGTCAGGCCACAGCACGGCGTTTTCCAGGCTGCCCAGGTTCGGAACGGCGTGAACGCGGGTCCAGTACAAGGCACCGAAAAACGCGCCGAAGAACATCACTTCCGAGAAGATGAACCAGCTCATGCTCCAGCGGTAGGAGACGTCGACGCGGTCGCTGTACAGGCCGCCTTCACTTTCCTTGATGGAGTCGCCGAACCACTGCTTGAGCACGAAGGCCCACCACAGCAGGCCAAACAGCACCAGGTAAGCCGCCCAACCGTGGCCGTTGATCCATTGGCCCGCGCCGAAAATCACCATGAACAGGCCGATCGAGGCCATGACAGGGTGCCGCGAAGGTGCGGGAACAAAATAGTGAGGGGCTTGCCCCGAGTGTGCCGCTGCCGACATGTTTTCTCCTACGAATCGGATCTTTTGAATCTTGAAACTGAAAGCCGCTTCAGGTGGCCACGCCACTCGAAAGCACCCAGCGCACCAGCAGCACCAGGCTTGCAATGAACACACCCGCGCCCATCAGCGCCGCGATGATCACGTGCACCGGGTTCAGCTGGGCCACATCTTTTTCATGCTCGGTGGATTTGCGCACGCCGAAAAATGACCAACCCACCGCACGCAAGGTCTGGCCAAACGAGCCTTTGCGCTGCACCGCGTCTTTGAGGCCTTCATCTTTCACAGGCCACGCTCCTCGGCCGGGGCCACCGCCACTTTGCCGCCCACCTCGAAGAAGGTGTACGACAGCGTGATGGTCTTCACGTCCTTGGGCAGCTTGGGGTCGATCACGAACACCACCGGCCACTGCTTGGATTCACCCGGTTGCAGCGTGTACTCGTTGAAGCAGAAACATTCGAGCTTGTTGAAGTACGGCGTGGCCTGCTTGGGCGCGTAGCTCGGAATGGCTTGCGCGGCCATGGTGCGGTTCTGAATGTTCTTGAACTCGTACATCACCGTGGTCAGCTCACCCGGGTGAACCTCGGCATAACGCTTGGCGGGTTTGAAATCCCAAGGCCCGCGGGCGTTGGCGTCGAACTCGACGGTGATGGTGCGCGAACGATCAACTTGCGTGTTGGCCGGCGTGGCCTTCGAGTTGCCAGGCACCAGGCGCTCGGACACCGACAGCACGTTGATGCCCAGCGCATCACAGATCGCACGGTACATCGGCACCAGCGCATAACCAAAGCCGAACATCAGCACGGCCACCACGGCGAGCTTGCCCACCATGCGGCGGTTGTCTCCGAGCAGTGTTCGGTCAGGTTTCATCACAGACCAAACAACACGGCGCGCGTCAGAAAACCGGCCAGAAAGATGAGTGCCACCGAGGCCAGGATCAAACCCAGCCGGCGGTTGCTCTTCTTTTGCTCGGGCGTCATGGTCACCGACTCAGCGCGCGGGCTTCAGCCGACGATCTTGTTGGCCGCGGCGTTCAGCTTGGGCGGCGTCTCGAAGGTGTGGAACGGGGCCGGCGACGGCACTTCCCACTCCAGGCCTTCGGCGGCTTCCCAAGGCCTCTGCGGCGCCTTCTCGCCCTTGCCCAACATGGCGGGCAACACGACGAAGAAGAAGAAGTACACCTGCATCAGCCCGAAGCCAAACGCCCCGATAGAGGCCAGCATGTTGAAGTCGGCAAACTGCATCGGGTAGTCGGCATACCGGCGCGGCATGCCGGCCAAGCCGAGGAAGTGCATCGGGAAGAAGGTCACGTTGAAGAAGATCAACGAGCCCCAGAAGTGGATCTTGCCGCGCGTCTCGGAGTACATCACACCCGTCCACTTGGGCGCCCAGTAGTAGTAGCCGGCGAACATGGCGTACAGCGAGCCCGCCACCAGCACGTAGTGGAAGTGGGCGACGACGTAGTAAGTGTCTTGCAACTGGATGTCGACCGGCGCCACCGACAAGATCAAGCCGGTGAAGCCGCCCATGGTGAACACGAAGATGAAGCCCACGGCAAACAACATCGGCGTCTCGAAGGTCATCGAGCCACGCCACATGGTGGCGATCCAGTTGAACACCTTCACACCGGTCGGGATGGCGATCAGCATGGTGGCGTACATGAAGAACAGCTGGCCCGTGACGGGCATGCCGGTCGTGAACATGTGGTGGGCCCACACGATGAACGACAGGATGGCGATCGACGAGGTGGCGTACACCATTGAGGTGTAGCCAAACAGCTTCTTGCGAGCGAAGGCCGGCACGATGTGGCTCACGATGCCGAAGGCCGGCAAGATCATGATGTAGACCTCGGGGTGGCCGAAGAACCAGAAGATGTGCTGGTACATCACCGGGTCACCGCCGCCGGCGGGGTTGAAGAAGCTGGTGCCGAAGTGGCGGTCGGTCAGCGTCATGGTGATGGCGCCTGCGAGCACGGGCATCACGGCGATCAGCAGGTAGGCGGTGATCAGCCAGGTCCAGCAGAACATCGGCATCTTCATCAGCGTCATGCCGGGGGCGCGCATGTTCAAGATGGTCACGATGATGTTGATCGAGCCCATGATCGACGAGGCGCCGAGGATGTGCATCGCGAAGATGCCGGCGTCCATTGACGGGCCCATCTGCAGCGTGAGCGGTGCGTAGAGCGTCCAGCCGGCAGCCGGGGCACCACCAGGCATGAAAAACGAACCCACGAGCATCAGGCCGGCCGGAATGAGCAGCCAGAAGCTCAGGTTGTTCATGCGGGCGAAGGCCATGTCGGCCGCACCGATCTGCAGCGGGATCATCCAGTTCGCGAAGCCCACGAAGGCCGGCATGATGGCGCCGAACACCATGATCAGGCCGTGCATGGTGGTGAGCTGGTTGAACAGCTGCGGGTTGACGATTTGCAGGCCGGGCTGGAACAGCTCGGCGCGAATCAGCAGGGCCAGAACACCGCCCACCATGAGCATGGTGAACGAGAACAGCAGGTACAGCGTACCGATGTCCTTGTGGTTGGTGGCGTACACCCAGCGGCGCCAGCCGTGCGGGTGGTGGTCGTCGTGGGCATGGTCGTCGTGGCCATCGCCGGCCGCGTGGCCGTGGGGGTCGAGTACTGCACTCATGGGTCTTCTTTCTTTGGGGCGCGGTTCTGGTGTTACTTGCGAGCGGCGGCTACTTCAGCGGGCTGCACGAGCTGGCCGGTCTTGTTCGACCAGTTGTTCTTGGTGAAGGTGATGACGGCAGCCAGCTCGGTGTCGGAGAGCTGCTTCCATGCGGGCATGGCACCGTTGTTCTGGCCGTGCAGCAGCACCGCGATCTGCTTGGACTTGTCGGCATCGAGCACCACCGGGGAGCCGTCGATCGCCTTGATCGGGCCAGCGCCCTTGCCGCTGGCCTGGTGGCAGGCGGCACAGTTGGCGGCATAGACCTTCTCGCCACGGGCGACCAAATCGGCCAGCACCCAAACCTTGTTCGGATCGTCCGCCTTGGCAGCCGCTTCCTTCTTCTTCGCATCGACCCACTTGGTGTAGTCCTCGGCGGACAGCACCTTCACGTGGATCGGCATGTAGGCGTGTTCCTTGCCGCACAGCTCGGCGCACTGGCCATAGAAGTCGCCGGTCTTTTCAGCGCGAAACCAGGTGTCGCGCACGAAGCCGGGGATGGCGTCTTGTTTGATGCCAAACGCGGGCACCATGAAGGCGTGGATCACGTCGTTGGCGGTGGTGATGATGCGGATCTTCTTGTCTACCGGCACCACCAGCGGGTTGTCGACCTTGAGCAGGTAGTCGTCGCCAGCCGGCTTGCCAGAGTCGGACATCTCGCGATGTGCCGGATCGAGCGAGGACACAAAACCAATGCCTTCGCCTTCACCCTTGAGGTAGTCGTAACCCCATTTCCACTGGATGCCGGTCGCCTTGATGGTGAGGTCGGCGGAGCTGGTGTCTTTCATCGCGACCACGACCTTGGTGGCCGGCAGGGCCATGAAGATCACGATGATGAAGGGCACCACCGTCCAGGCGATCTCGACCTTCACACTTTCATGGAAGTTGGCTGCCTTGTGCCCTTTGGACTTGCGGTGCTTGAAGATCGAATAAAACATCACGCCGAAAACGGCGACAAAAATCACCAGGCACAAGATCATCATGAAGTTGTGCAGGTACTGCTGCTCAGCGGCGATCTTGGTCACCGGCGGGTGCAGATCAAGCTGATTCACCGCCGGGCCGCCAGGCAGACTGTTGACGGCCATGGCAACCGAGGTGGCCAACGCAGCGCCCACAACCAGGCTGAACTGCGCCACTCTCTCGCAAAGAGACCGGCAAAGTGATTTCGTCGTCTTCATCATGGTCGTTTCAGTTTTCAAAATTCACATCGAGCTGGATGCGTGCCACCCTGACGCACCCGGGCGAACCTGCATTTTTCAAGCCCGCCAGTTTAGCGCAGGCTTTCGTGCAGCCCCCCGCGCGCTCACGCCCGGGGCGATTTCGTGCGCACCATCGCACGCATGTCGTCGAGTGAAACCGTGGTTTCTGCACTCACGAGGGGGCGCGGCGCGGCCTTGAAGGCGTGGCCATAAGCCACTTCAAAGCGCAGATAAATGCGCCCGTCGGGTGCCGCCAGAGACGCCAGCCCGGCCAGCAACTGCTCGCGCCAGCGTGGCGTGCGCAGGCCGGCAAAACGATCGGGTGAAACGTTGGCGCCCAGGCTGCGCAGCTCGCGCAGCAGCGCCTGGGGGCTCTCCCAGCTGAGGGTGAGCAGCTCCTGGTCCATCACCGGGTCGGCGAACCCGGCATGCACCAGCATGTCGCCTAGGTCGTGCATGTCGACAAAGTCGGCCATGGGGGGCGGCCAGCCCAGGCGCTGATACAGCTCGTGCAAGTCGCGCAGACTGCCGGGGCCGAGGCAGGAAAACATCACGAAGCCATCGACGGTGAGGGCCCGCTGCCAGCGGGCGATGAGCGTGGCCGGGTCGACCGACGCATGCAACATCATGTTGGCCCATACCAGCTGCACGCTCGCGGGCTCCACCTCGTCAGGTGACATCACCCGCACCGCTTCGCGAAGCCAGCGCCGGGCCGACCACCACGGTGCCTGCGCCGTTTGACGGCTGCGCGCCTGCAGCGCCTCAGTGGGCTCGACGATGTAGCGCCGTGCCGCCGGGTAGGCCTGGGTCAACAGCGCGCCGCCTGCACCACCAAATGCCCACCAGTCGAGCACGGCGTCGGGTCGGGCGCGGATGATGCTCAGCCGCTCGGCCATGCGGCGCGCCACTTCGCCGTGCAACCACGGCGGCTCGTGAGCACGCGCGAGGCGCCTCAGGCAGGCCCGCACGCTCATCACGTCGAGGTGTCGCGTCGTCGGTGCAGAAGGCTCACTCATGGAGAGCGGCAGTATATTGACGCGGTGCTTTTCACACGCTTTCTCCAGCAAATACCCAGCCAGTGCGCGGTGTGTCGCGGCTGGGGTGAACAGTTGTTGTGCACCACTTGCAACGATCGTTTTGCGGCGCCGGTCTCACGCTGCGGGCGCTGCGCCTCGCGGGTGCCGGCAGGCGTGCCCACCTGCGGTGCATGCATCGTCGATCCACCGGCCTTTGATGGCGCGCTGGCCGGCGTGGACTACGCCCACCCATGGTCGGCGCTGATCACGCAGTTCAAGTTTCAAGCGGCACTCGATCTCGCGCCCGCACTCTCTTTGCTGCTGCAGGCGGCGCGACAGCGGGCTGACACGCCCGCGCCCGATCTGTTGTTGCCCGTGCCGCTGAGTGACGCGCGGCTGCGCGAACGTGGTTTCAACCAGGCCTGGGAACTGACACGCCGGCTGGGGCGAGCGCTCACGCTGCCGACCGACGCCCGGCTGCTGCTGCGAACGAAAGACAGCCCGCATCAGCTCGCCTTGCCACCCGAAGAGCGAGCCGCCAATGTGCGCGGCGTGTTCGCGGTGGAGCCGCTGCGGCGTGCCGAACTGAACGGCCTCTCGGTGGCGGTGATCGACGATGTGATGACCACCGGCGCGACCTTCAGCGAGATCGCCCGAGTGCTCAAACAGGCCGGTGCGTCACGTGTCGAAGCCTGGGCGCTGGCACGCACACCGCGCCCCGCGTGACTGAGCTGACAATCGCGCCCTCATGTTCAACATCGTCCTCGTCCAACCCGAGATCCCGCCCAACACCGGCAACGTGATCCGCCTGGCGGCCAACACCGGCTGCGCCTTGCACCTGATCGAGCCGCTGGGGTTTTCAATGGACGACCGCCTGCTGCGCCGCGCCGGGCTCGATTACCACGAGTACGCGAGCGTGCAGCGCCACGCGTCGTGGAGCGCGTTCATCCACTCGGCCCAGCCCGACTCCGCGCGTTTATTTGCGTTCACCACCCGCGGCAGCCAGGCGTTTTCCAGCGTCAGCTGGCAGCCCGGCGACTGGCTGGTGTTCGGCTCGGAAACCGCCGGCCTGCCCGCCGACTTGCGCGACAGCATTCACACCTCACAACGTGTGCGCCTGCCAATGCGCCCCGAGCAGCGCAGCCTCAACCTCAGCAATGCGGTGGCGGTGGCGGTGTTCGAAGCCTGGCGGCAAAACGGCTACCGCGGCGGCGCCTGAGCCGTTTCAGTGCTCACGCCGCGCGTCACGCGACATCAGCTGCTGGATCGCCTGCACCGGGCTGGTGTGACCTTCGAGCACACGCACCACTGCTTCGGTGATCGGCATGTCCACACCACAGGCTTGCGCGCGCTTGAGCACCGTGGCGGCACAGGCGACACCTTCGGCCACGTGGCCAAGCTCTTGCAATATTTGCGCAAGAGGTAGGCCTCGGGCGAGCAACAGGCCCACCTTGCGGTTGCGTGACAGGTCACCCGTGGCGGTGAGCACCAGGTCGCCCAAGCCACTCAGCCCCATGAAGGTTTCGGCGCGGGCACCCAAGGCCACGCCCAGACGCGTCATCTCGGCCAAACCACGGGTGATGAGCGCTGCGCGGGCATTGAGCCCGAGTTGCAAACCATCGGCAATGCCGGTGGCAATGGCCATCACGTTTTTCACCGCACCGCCCACTTCCACACCGACCGGGTCGCTGGAGCCATAGATGCGCAGGCTGTCGCTGTGAAAGGCCTCGACGGCCTTCTGGCACAAGGCTTCGTCGGTGCTCGCCACCACCAGCGCCGCCGGCTGGCCGCGCGCCACTTCGAGCGCAAAGCTCGGGCCCGACAAGATGCCGACGTTCACCGCACCTGGCCGCACCGCACGCGCCACCTCGTGGCCGAGCAAGCCACTGCCTTCTTGGAAGCCCTTGCACAGCCACACCACGCCGCTCGCCGTGGCCGGCAGGCGTTGCAGCATCTCGTGCAGCCCGGCCATCGGGGTCGCGATGACGATCAGGCCGCCCTGCGCGTGCGCCACCGCCGCATCAAAATCGGCCGTGACCTGCAAGCTGTCGGGCAGCGCCACGCCGGGCAGGTAACGCTGGTTTTCGCGCGTGGTTTGCAGTTGCTGGCACTGCTGCGCGTCGCGCGTCCACAGCAAAGTGGGGTGGCGGGCGGCCGTGCTCACCGCGAGGGCCGTGCCCCAGGCGCCGGCCCCCAGCACCGTCAGGTTCATCGGTGCCCGTGAGATGTCAGTTGAGGTTGGGCTGGGCGCCGTTGGCGGCAGCCGCTTGCTGCTGTTGCTGCGACTCGTACATGGCCTGGAAATTCACCTCGGCCAGCACCACGGGTGGGAAGCCGGCGCGCGTGCACACGTCGGACACGATGGCTCGCAGGTACGGGTAGATGATCTGCGGGCAGGCGATGCCGATGATGGGCTGCATCTGGTCATCGGGGATGTTGCGAATCTCGAAGATGCCGGCCTGCTTGGCCTCGACCAGGAACAGCGTCTTGTCGGCCACGGTGGTGGTGACGGTGGCGGTGACGGTCACCTCGTAGATGCCATCGGTCACCGGGTTGGCGGCCAGGGCCAGGTTGATGTCGACCTGCGGCTGGGCTTGCTCCAGCAAAATTTGCGGCGAGTTGGGTTGCTCGAGCGACAAGTCTTTCAGGTACACGCGTTGAATCTGGAACACGGGAGTGGTGTTGTCGTCGGCCATGGTGATCTCGCAAAAAAAGTGAAAACAAAAGCCCGCACTTGCGGGCGCTGGATTATGTCCGAGGCAATGTGACGCTCAAGCGCCTTGCAGCAGCGGCATCAAGCCACCACGCTGGTCGAGCGCCATCAGGTCGTCGCAACCGCCCACGTGGGTGTCACCGATAAAGATCTGCGGCACGGTGCGCCGCCCGGTGATCTGGATCATGGTGTCGCGCTGCGACGGGTCGAGATCCACGCGCACTTCGTCGATCTGCGCCACCCCACGCTGCTGGAGCAGCATCTTGGCGCGCTGACAAAACGGGCACACCTGGGTGGTGTACATCTTCACCGCCTGCATGGCTGGCCTCCGGTTCAAGCTGACTTTTCGACCGGCAGGTTGGCTTCGCGCCAAGCCTTCAGGCCGCCGGCCAGGGGCCGCGCATTGGCAAACCCCAGCTTGTGCAGGATACCCACGGCACGCGAGGAGCGTGAGCCGGTGGCACACACCACCACCAGCGGCAAGGCCTTGTTCTTGGGCAGGTCGGTGCCGGCCTCCAGGCCGCTCAAGGGCACGCTCTTGGAGCCGATCGCATGGCCTGCGGCGTATTCGGCGGGCTCGCTCACGTCAATGAGCACGGCACGTTCGCGGTTGATCAGTTGCACGGCTTCGGCGGTGCTCACCGCACCCGCCCCAGCACCCGCGCGAATGCGCGGCCACAGGAGCAGACCACCCGAAACCAGGGCCATCACGATCAGATACCAGTTGTCGACAAAGAATTTCACAAGGAGGCCCAGGGTGTTGGAGGCAAAGGCGAATTATAGAATTCGGCCCTTTCCCCGATTGCCGTGTGCCCTGCGCGCACCTCTGCCATGTACAAACTTGTGCTCATTCGCCACGGCGAATCGACTTGGAACCTTGAAAACCGCTTCACCGGCTGGGTCGACGTCGAACTCACTCCCACCGGCGTCGCACAAGCCCAAGAGGCCGGGCGGCGGCTCAAGGCCGAAGGCTTCGACTTCGACGTGGCCTACACCTCGGTGCTCAAGCGAGCCATCTGGACGCTGTGGCACACGCTCGACCAGATGGACCGCACGTGGCTGCCGGTGGTGCACCACTGGCGGCTGAACGAGCGCCACTACGGCGGCTTGCAGGGCCTGAACAAGGCCGAGACGGCCAAACAATACGGTGACGAGCAGGTGCTGATCTGGCGCCGCAGCTATGACACGCCGCCGCCGCCGCTGGCCGCCGATTCGCCCATGAGCCAGCGCAGTGACATTCGCTACGCCAAACTCAAACCCGACAACATCCCGCTCACCGAATGCCTGAAAGACACCGTGGAGCGTGTGCTGCCGGTGTGGAACGACAGCATTGCGCCGGCCATCAAGGCCGGCAAGCGGGTGGTCATCGCGGCGCACGGCAACAGCATCCGCGCGTTGGTCAAGTACCTCGACAACATTGCCGACGCCGACATCGTGGGAGTGAACATCCCCAACGGCATCCCGCTGGTGTACGAGCTCGATGCCAAGCTGAAGCCCATCAAGAGCTACTACCTGCAAGGCGACAAAGCTTAGCCCGGCAAACCGTAAAGCCGCTCCGGCGGCACGCGCGTGACCAGCGACTTGTCGGCCACCAGGCCGGTGATGGCGTACTCGGGCCGGGCCGTTTCGCGGCGTGCCACGTGCAACACGGGCACGCCGGTTTTGTCGGTGATGCTCACCGCGAGCGGCGTGTTGGCGCTGGCGGTGCGTCGTATCACCACCGCCAGCTCACCCGTCTTGAGTTTCACAAATTCACCCGGTGGGTAGATGCCGAACTCCTTGACGATGGCCATGGCCATCGGCCCGCCGCCGTCGAGCTTGAACAACTGGCGTGCGGCCTCTTGTGCGGTGAGCGGCTTGCGAATCGCACGCGGGCTGATCTTGGCGATGAACACGTCGGCGTACTTGAGCGCGCGGGCCATCTCGCTCATGTCGGTCAGCTTGCGCGGGTAGCCGCTCCCGTCGGTCCACTCGTGGTGTTGCTCCACGGCGGTGAGCCACTCCTCATCAGCCACGCCGACATCACGCAACATCTGCGCACTCTGCAGCGGGTGCTCGTGCAAGATGATCCGCTGCTCCTCCAGCATCGGCACACCTTGCGCTGCCAGTCGGCCTTGCAGCTCGAACGCCGACATGTTCATGGTCAAGGCCGCCTTCACCAGCGTGAGGCTGCGCTCGCGCGGCCAGCCCATGCGCTGCGACATCAAGAAACAGAGCGAAGCGGTGAACACCGCATGGCTCAAGCCGTAGATGGCGAAACGGTGCTGGTCTTGGCGCACCGCCATGAAGATGCCGATGTCGGCGTCGCGCTCGACCAGCAGCGCGAGGTGGTGGGCGAGTTCGTCGAGCCGCGCCGGGAAGCCGGCTTCTTCTTTGATGCCTTTCACGGCGCGCTCCAGGCGCCAGAAGAGTTTGTCCCAGAGGGCAAACAGGCTGGCGGGGCGGGCGTCGGGTGCCGGTGCTTCGATCGGGCGCCCGCTGGCCAGTGCCTGGGCCGCCAGCGCCGCCTTGACTTCTTCGGGGTCGACCATCGCGCCATGCGCCAACAGCGCGGCGAGTTGTTCGTCGTCTTCCACGACGGCGCCTCGACCCAACAACAAATGCCCTTCGGCGTCACGCACCTCCCACAAGGAAGGGGCGCCGAAATGCACCTGGGACCGCACCATCTTGACAAACGCCATGGCAGCCTCCGTTATGGCTGCAATGTAGTCCGGCAGCGCTCAGAGCAACAGAGGCGCTTCACCGGGTTGTGCCAAATACTGCAGGCGGGCTGCCACTTTGGCCCGGGGGTTGTTCACTCCAGCAAACGGTGGCGCGTCCACGCCGTGCCCCGCATGCGTTTGCGAAACAGCACGTTGCGCACCACCCAATCGCCAAACATGCCCAACCACACACCGACCACGCCCAGGCCCAACACAACGCCCATCAGGTAACCCGCCATGATGCGCAGCCCCCACATCGTGGCCGTGCCCACCGCCAGTGCATACCGTGTGTCGCCCGCACCGCGCAAACCCGCGGGCAGCACGAAGGACCCTGCCCACACCGGCATGAAGAGGCAACTCAAGGCGATCAACCAGGCCGCTTGGCGGGTGACCTCGGGGTCGTTGCCAAACAGACTGGCCAACGGCCAAGACAGCGGCAGCACCAGCGCTGCCACCGCCGTGAGCGACCAGCTGGCGCTGCGCACCAGGCGGCGAAGCATGCGGTGGGCCCGTTGCGCCTGGCCTGCCCCCAGGCGCATGCCGACCAGGGTGGTGGCCGCCACACCCAGCGCCGTGCCAGGCGCATAGAGCATGGCACTGACGTAGAAGGCAATGAAGTTGGCCGCCATCGCCGTGGTGCCCAGGCTGACCACCATGGTTTGTGTGATCAGCTTGCCGACGTGGAAGAACGAGGTCTCCAGCGCCGCCGGCCAGCCCACACGCAGGATCGCGCGCACATACTCGCCACGCACGGGGGAGCCCGCGGCATGCTCGGCCGCGCGTTGCAAGGTGGGCCACAGCGCGATCAACACCAGCACCACACCGGCGCTGCGCGCCGCGAGCAAGGCCGATCCCGCACCCGCCACGCTGCCGTAGGCGCCGTTCATGAAGAGCGCGGCCAGCATGATCTGCAGCAGGTTCATTGCCAGTTGCACGCGCATGGCCGTGTCGGTGCGGGCCATGCCGCGCAACACACCGCAGGCCACCATCACCAGCGAGGTGGGCAAGCCGGCCAAGATGAGCCAGCGGAAATAACGATCGGCCTGCGAGACCACCGCGGCTTCGGCGCCAGGCAGCAGCATCGCGATCCACAGGCTGCGGGTGAACCACAGCACAGTGGCGATCAATGCTGCGCTGCACAACGCCAGCAGCAGCGCACTGAAGGCCACCGCGCGCAAGTCACGTCGGCGGCCGGCGCCCAGGCAGTGCGCCACCGTCACCGTGGCGCCCATCGCCAGCCCGCCGTACACCGCGTTGAGCAGGAAGCCGAGCGCATCCATCATGCCGATGGCGGCCACCGACGCCGCCCCGAGGTGGCTGGCCAGTGCCATCACCACCGTGCCAGTCAACACCAGCGCCAACTCTTGCACCAGCACCGGGCCGGCCAGGGCCCACACGCCGCGCGGTCGGGCAAAACGGCGCTGCCACTGATGGCGAATCCAGCGCAAGCGCGAAACGGGGGTGGGCGAGGTCAAGCAAATGACCATAGCGCAGCCGCTGTGGCCATGCTGTCACCTTGAGCAACCGGGGCTACGACGCGTGCGATTCGTACACCAGAACGGCGGCGGCCAGGTCTGCCAGCGCCGTGCCCACCGACTTGAACACCGTGCGCTCGCCGGCCGACGCACGAGCGGCCACCTCGCCCCGGCACCGTTGCGCGAGTGTGCCGCGCATCTCGGCCGCCGAAAAAACGCCGCGCGAGATCGGCCCCAGCAGCTCGCCGCTTTTGTGGCAGGCCTCTTCGGTGTCGACAAAGATGTGGGCCTGGCGGAAGCAGGCGTCGTCGGCCTCGCGCATGGCGGGCGTGAAGCTGCCGATCAGGTCGAGGTGGCTGCCGGGCTGCAACCACTCGCCGCGGACCAAGGGCTCGGTGGCCAGCGTGGCGCAGCTGACGATGTCGGCCTGGCGCACGGCCTGGGCCAGGTCGCGGGTGGCCACAGCGTCGATGCCACGCTCACGCCAAAGCGCTGCGAGGGCCGCCGCCGCGTCGGGCTTGCGGCTCCACACCATCACCTGCTCGATCGGCAACACGCTGCGGTAGGCCTCGGCGAGCAGGCTGGCCACTCGGCCTGCGCCCACCACCAGCAGGCGGCGCGAGTCGGGCCGCGCGAGGTGAGAGGCTGCCAATGCCGAGGTCGCCGCCGTGCGGCGCGAGGTGATCTCGTTGCCATCGATTTGCGCCAGCGGCACGCCGGTGTTGGCGTCGTAGAGCAGGTAGGCCGAATGCAGACCCGGCAGGCCGAGCAGCGAGTTGCCGGGGGCAATCGTCACCGTCTTGATACCGAGGTAACGACCGGTCTGCCAAGCAGGCATGATGAGCACGGTGAGCGCACTCAGGCTGTGCACATGGCGCGGCGGCGATTCGCAGCCGCCGGCAAACATCTGCGCCAAGGCGGGCACCAAGCGGTCAAAGCCCAGCGCGGCGCGGGTGGTGGCGGCGTCGATGATCTTCATGGCGTCCAACGAGCTTAGCGCTTGACACACTCTGCTGCGACATCGTTCGCCGGCATGCCGCAGAATGGCCCCGTCTCCACCCCGCACCCCACGTGTGAACACACCCACCTGCCCCTCGTCGCCACGAACCCATGGCTTCACCCTGATCGAGGTGATGATCGTGGTGGCCATCATCGCCATCCTTGCGATGATGGCCGTGCCCAGCCTGCAGAACAAGTACATCCGCGAGAACATCGTCGAAGCCATGCCCCTGGCGAAGATTGCCAAAGACCCGGTGGCCGCCACCTGGGCCGCAACCAAGACGCTGCCCGCCGACAACGCAAGCGCCGGGTTGCCCGAGCCCGACAAGATCGTGAGCAACGTGGTGAAGTCGGTCACCGTGGAAAACGGCGCCATCCACATCGTGTTCGGCAACCGCGCCAACGGCGCGCTTCGGGGCAAGACGCTCACACTGCGGCCTGGCGTGGTCGAAGATGCGCCCGTCGTGCCTGTGGCCTGGGTGTGTGGCCACGCGAGGGCCCCCGACAACATGAGGGCGATGGGCACCGACAAGACCAACGTGCCGACGTCCTACCTGCCGGTGAACTGCCTGTAAACGTCAGTGCCCGGCGAGCGCCGACGAGTCGAGCCCCAGGGTTTCGGCAATCTGCCGGCGCACC
>JBBRFR010000001.1:0-38451 GCA_038241485.1 Burkholderiales bacterium | reverse complement strand
GGTCGATCCCCCGAGGGGATGGCGGGCCGGCTTGGGGCGGCCCGGCGCTCGGCCCGCTCGCTGCTCCGGGTCGACACAGCTCCGCTCACGCCTTGTTGACCGAGCGCACCACGTTGAGTGCGGCCATCTGCTGGTTGCAGTAGTCGAGGATCTGCGCGGCGTTGTCAGCAGTCGAGAGCCAGCCCTTGTAGGCCTCCACGCTCTCATGCACCGTGCGCGTGGGCTTCCAGCCGAGGTTCTTCAGCTTGCTCACGTCAGAACAGATGTGGCGCGTGTCACCAAAGCGGAACTTGCCGCAGGGTTCGGCTTGGTAGCCCTTCGCGCCGAAGACGTCAGCCACCACCGTGGCAAACGAGGCCACCGTGTGTGGCACGTCACCGCCCACGTTGAACATCTCGTAGTTGGCGCGCTCGTCGCGCAGCACCAGCAGGTTGGCGTCGACCACGTCTTGCACGTTCACAAAGTCGCGCACCTGCTGGCCGTCTTCGTAGATCATCGGCTCGCGGCCCAGGTGGAAGCTCAAGCTGAACACACGGCAGGCGCCGCTGTAAGCGTTGTAGAAACTCTGGCGCGGGCCCTGCACGATGGAGTAACGCATCGCCACGCTCGGGATGCCGTACCGCTTGCCCAGCGACAGCGCCACACGCTCTTCAGCGATCTTGGACAAGCCGTACTGGTTCTGCGGGTTGGCCACGGTTTCGTCGGTGCGTTGCCACTGCAAGGGGCCGCTGAACCCGGCCGGGGCTTGCACGTCCCACAGGCCGTGTTCCAGCTGTTCGGTCGGGCGGATGTCGGGCAGCACGGCCTTGCCATTCGCATCGAGGTACAGGCCTTCGCCCAAGGCCGCCTGGCTGGAGGCGACGATCACCTTCTTCACCGGCAGCTTCTCGCGCACGATCAGCTCATAGATCAGCGCGGTGCTGGTGACGTTGACGTCGAAGAAGCGGCTGAAGGTCGGCAGGTAATCTTGAAACGCAGCCAGGTGGTAGACATAGTCGCAGCCACGCAGCGCGTCGAGCAGCACGGTCGCGTCACGCACGTCACCACGGATGAACTCGATGCGCGGGTCGAGGTAGGCCGGCACGGCGTGACCCGGGTGCACCGGCTCTTCGAGCGAGTCGAGCACACGCACGGCATAACCTTCGCGCAGCAGCGCGTCGGCGGTGTGGGAGCCGATGAAACCGGCTCCACCTGTGATGAGAACTCTCACTTGTTCGCCCCTGGTATCACTGGTTGTGCAGCAGACGCTGATGGTCGCTGATGAAGATGACACGGCCACCACGGCGGTCGATGTCAAGGTTGAGCTCGCGCGGGTTGCCCAGCGCCTCACGGATCATGTTGTGGCGCTCTTTCGGTGCGACCAGCAGCAAGAAGCCGCCACCGCCCGCGCCCAGCAGCTTGCCACCTTGGGCGCCCAGCTTGCGGGCTTGTTCGTACCAGGCGTCCACACGCTCCATGCTGATGCCAAAGCCCAACGAGCGCTTCAGCTCCCAGCCGTGGTGCAGCAGTCGGGCAAACTCGTCGAGCCCATTGGCGCCGGTGATCGCCACGCGCATCTCTTGCGCCAGGTCGCGCATCTGCCGCAACACCGGCATGCGGTCTTTGGTGCCTTCGCTCTGGCGCTTCAAGATGCCATCGGCATCACGCTGTTGCTCGGTGTAGAGCAGCATCATGCGGCTCGACAGCTCCTGCATCGTCTCGCGCGGTGCCGGCACCGGCTCCACGTCGACCGTGTCGTCGGAGTTGAAGCGGATGTAGTTCAGGCCACCAAAGGCGGCGGCGTACTGGTCTTGTTTGCCGATCGGTTTGCCGAGGATGTCGATCTCGATCTGGCAGGCCTGCTCGGCGACGTTTTTCGCGCTGATGATCTGGCCCTTGTAGGCATACAGCGCCTGCAGCACACCCACCGTCAGCGAACTCGACGAACCCATGCCGGTGCCCGAAGGCACATCGCCCACGGTGGTGATCTCGATGTGGCGGCCGAGGCCGGTGATCCTGAGTGCCTCGCGCACCAGCTCGTGCTGAATGTCGTTCACCGAGTCGGCAATCTCGACCTTGGTGTAAGCCACGCGGGTGGTTTTCTCGAAACGCGGGCTCACCGTCACGTACATGTGCTTGTCGATGGCCATCGACAGCACCGCACCGTATTCCTGCCGGTAAAAGGCCGGCAGGTCGGTGCCGCCACCGGCAAAGCTCACGCGGTATGGGGTTTGCGAAATGATCATGAGGTGACCCTGCTTTGTTGTGCTTGCGAGCCGGCGGCACGCTGGCCCGGCGCGGCTTTTGCCAGGCTCTGACGAAACTTGTCGATCAGGGGTTCCAGGCAATGGTTGAGGTCGAAGGTCTGCTTCAGCAGGCGCTGGCCACTCTCAGACAAACGTGCCGCGAGCGAGGCGTCGTGCATCAGGCGGGCCATCGCGTCGGCGAGCTGGGCCGGGTTGTTGGGCTCGACCAGCAAGCCGGTGTCTTCGTGGTGGAGGAGGTCGGGAATGCCGACCAGGCGCGTGCTAATCGCCGGCAGGCCGCTCGCCATGGCTTCCATGATCATTTGCGGCAACCCGTCGACGTCGCCATCGGCGGCCCACACACAGGGCAGCACGTACACGTCGCCTTCGTGCATGAAGTCAACGATCTTTTCTTGCAGCAGCGCCTTGCCGGTGACGGTGATGCGATCGGTCAGATTCAGCCGCGCGATCTGCGCCTTCAGATCGGCTTCGAGCGGGCCGCTGCCGCCGATCACGCAGTCGAAACGCTCGCCGCGGTCGGCCAGCAGCTTGCAAGCGTCGATGAGGTCGCACAAGCCCTTCTTCTCAACCAGACGGCCGGAAGAGAGGATGCGATAGGGCCGGTTGATATCGCGGGAGCCGGGCGCTGGCGGGTAGAACCACGCCAGGTCGATGCCGCAATAGGCAATCACCAGCTGTTCGGGCTGTGCACCGTGCTGAAGATAAAAGTCGCGGTGGAAGGTGGAGATGCAGATGATGAAGTTGGCGCGCTCAATCTTGTCGAGCAAGGCCGAACGGTTGCGAAACAAGTCGGTCGCGTGGCCGGTGAAGCTGAACGGCGCGTCGAGCAACCACGCGCCATACATCGCGATCGTGCCGCAGGAGTTGATCCACTGCGAATGGATCTGCGACACCGGCCGGCCGCTGCGCTGCAGCCCCGTCGCCCAGTGGCAGCCCACCACCAGGTGAGCGATGCCGGCCAGGCGGGCACGAATGTGTTCGCGGCGGCCGAAGAAGGCATTCCACAGCGCCGAGAAAAAACGCCGTCGAAAACGAACCGGGGCAGCCAGCAGAGAGAAGAACATCGCCACCAGCGGCAGCGGGTACATCAGCTCCGTGCGGCGGTTCATCTCCACCGCCCAGGGCGAGTCGTGCAGCAGTTTGTCGGGCGCACGCATCGCATGCAGCGCCACCGGCAGGCCGGCGGCTTCAACCCGGCTCAGCTCGTTGGCGACCCAGGCATTGCCGATGCCGTTTTGCGTGACGTAGTGAATCATCGTGCGGCGCCAGTGGCGACAGCTACCGCGCCCGTCACTTGCGCTGCTTGAGGTAGAACGCGAGGATCGAACCCGCGGCCATGTGCATGTCTTCGATCACACCGTATTGGTCGCTCTCGACGTGGAAACACACGTCGACCATTTTGCGCAGCTTGCCGCCGGTGAAGCCGGTCATGCCCACCGTGGTGGCGCCCACGCTGTCGGCGTATTCGGCGGCCTTGATGACGCTGGGCGAATTGCCCGAGCCCGAGATGATGACCACCAGGTCACCCTTGTTGCACAGGTTTTGCAGCTGACGCGAGAAGATCTCTTCGTAGCCGAGGTCGTTGCCCACGGCTGTCATGAAGGCGGTGTTGTCGTTGAGCGAGATGCAGCGGATCAGCGGCTTGCCCACACGTTCGGCGGTCTTCGACCAGTCGGTGGCGATGTGCGATGAGGTGGCGGCCGAGCCTCCATTGCCCATCACAAAAATCTGCTTGCCCTTTTTCTCGACGGCTTCGATCAGCTTGGCGATCTTTTCGAGCGCAGCAAAGTCGAACTGAGCCCACTGTTCGAGCTCACGATCGCGGTACCACTCGCCGAAGGCGCGTACCGACAAGCCGCCAGGGCCGGTGCCGGTCATGTTCGACGCGGCGAGGCCCGGTGTCTTCTTCTCTTGAATCTTCGGGGCCTTGGCTTGCTTGCTCATGGGGATCTTTCTGCGCATCAAAACGTGAATCGGAGACCTCGGAAGATTGTATTGGGGTGAGGGGTGAAAGCCCTCACCCCAGCTCATCGCTGAACCCCCTAACTAAGGTGGGTTGCGTGCGCACAACCGAGACAAAGCGCACGCCCTGACGCGGCGCGCCCTCAGCGCACGAAGGGCGCGAAGAGCTCGGCCTGCCTTGCGATCCAGACCGGGTCGAACTGGCTCTCGTCGAGGAAGATGGGGCGCTGCGAAGCGCTGCCATGAACACGACACGAGGCGACATCACACAGCCTGTCGCGCACGCTCACGCGGTGAAAGCCGGGGGTGCCGCGAAAGGCCTCGAACACTGGCTCCAGCCACGCGTTCTGGACGGCCAGTGAGGAGGCCGGCACCGACAAGCGCGGGCGGCCGTGCCAGAAGATCTCGCGCGCCAAACGCTCGGGCACACGAAAGCGCGACTCTGGCGAGCCGTCGACCATCACCACCGTTTTGCCCGCTTTCAGCGCCGCGGCGATCGCCGAGGTGAGCTCATTCACGATCAAATCCTGCTTGGCCGCAAGCGAAGGCGGTGCGATGCAGCGTGCCTCAGCCACCGGCTTCTTGTAGTTGCCACACGCATCGGGAAAGTAGAGCGGCTGGATCGACCACCCCCAGCACCGGCACCGGCACCGGCACCAGCAGCAGCACGGGCCCGGCGCCCACCGCCCCGAGGCACCACAGCGCGATCACGAGGGCTGCACCCAACACCATCACCAGCCCCGCATGGCTCGCCACGGTGCGCCAAACCGAGGGAGTCGATGTGGGCGACTCATCCCGCCGCAACAAAAACACCAAGCCACCGGCCAGAAACTCCCAGCAGCGCCCCGGCAGCAAGAAGAAGCTCGCATCAGCATGAGCGCGCGACTGGAGCCACTGCCAGACAAACGAACACACCATCAGCCCGCCGATCACGGCCACACGGTGTGCCGGCGTGTCGTCAGCTTCATCAAGCCCATCAGCAGCAGCAGATATAGCAGGTAGAACTGCCACTCCACCGCCAGAGTGCAGCATCAGTGGGTGTCGCCCGCGTGAGTGATGTATCCCGAGCGGTCGAGGAAGTGGTGGTTGGCCACGAACAGCAGCGCCGCACGCGCCTGCTCGGCCAGTATCTGCAGATCGAACGGCGGCAAGCGCCAGGCGCCCAGCAAGAACAACAGCACCACCAGGGCTGCAAGCGCCGGTCAGATGCGCGCTGCTCGCTCTGCCACAAATCGCCAACAGCCGAAGCCGCTTTGTACCAAGCCGCGGCTGATGATCTGCGTCATCAGGTAGCCCGAGAGCACGAAGAAGACATCGACACCGATGAAACCGCCACCCGCACCCTTGACCTGCAAATGAAACGCCAACACCAGCGCGACGCTGATCCGCGCAGGCCATTGAGGTCAGCGCGAAAGTCGGCGCGGTTCATGACAACCCCTCGCCCGATGGGTACATCGGCCGATCCCCAAAGGGGATACGGGCCGGCTTGGGAGCGGCCCGGCGCTCGGCCCGCCGGGCCATGGGGCTTGTCATGGCTTGCTGGACACTCGATCACGAGAAGGCAGCACCAGGCGGTCAAGTACGGCCACGAGGCGCTCGCGAGCTTCGAGTCGGGTGAAGGTGTGGTCGGCGTTGGCGATGAAATCGATCGACGCCGCCTGCTGCTCCAGCAGGCGCTGCATCGCGCGACCGCTTTGTTTGCGCAGCAGTGCAAAGCCAGGCGCCCGCTCTGCAAAGACAAAGCGCAGGCGAATGCCTTGGCGCGCAGCGCCCTCAAGTTCGCGCGCCAGGTTGTGGCGCAGCGGGATGCGCAGCGCACGCGCGGCCTCCACCAGGTGGGGCGCCACCAAGCCCCAAGCGCGCCGGGCCGCCACTTCGGCCACCAAGCGCACGTCGAGTTCGCCGTGCAGCAGCTTGAGCCAGGGCTCGCGAGTGAACAGCTTGCCGCGGAACTTGGCGGTCAACTCGACGATCTCGTAGTCCTTCACGTCGCTCAGCCGCGTGCCCTCTTTCCAGAAATAGGTCAGCGGGTTGATCATCAAGGCCGAGGCGACGGGCTGGCCGGCCACCGCGGCCTTAAACGCGTGATACGCCCCCGAGCACAGGCCGACCAGGTGGCATTCGCTCGCACCCACCTGCGAGCGCAGGAAGCTGAGCGCCGCCGCCACGTCGTCGATCGCATGCGGCGAATAGACGACGTTCTCACGCGTCCCCGGCCGCGGCGGGCTGTCGCCGATGCCGGCAATGTCGAGCCGCAGCACCGTCATGCCCCGCGCTGCCCACTGTCGCGCCAGCCGCGCCCACAGGCGGTTGGGGCCGATGTGGTGAATGGAGCCGGAGTTGAGCAGCAGCACCGCAGGCCGCGGCCCCGCTCTTGCACTGTCAGCCTCGGGCGTGACGAGCACACCAAAGAGCCGTGTCGCCGAGCCCGTGTCGATGTGAACCGGGGTCTCAAGCACCTGCGCTCCCCCACCCCCGGGCAAGGCCACGCGGCAGGGCAAGCTCAGTCGGTCTGGCGCTTCGGCGGCCACCGGCGACAAGGCGGCCTGGGCCGACCAGGCGGTCATGCACGCCAGCACGCCGGCCACCATCAACTCGGGCACCACGGCACGCTGGGCGTCGTCCAACATCCGCGCGTAGCCCGGCCAGCGCTCGACGCGCACTTCGGCGCCCAGCTTTTGTAGCGCTGGCGCCCACTCCGACATGCCGATCATGTCGTCGCGCTCGACGATCAGCACCCGCGGCGCCGGCCGGTGGTGCAGTGCGCGCAGATCCACCTGCGAGACGGACGAAGCCGTCTCGCTCGTCATCAGGAACCCGGCCGATTCGAGCGCACCGTTCTCGCCCTCGCCGGGCGGTGAGCCGGTCTGGCCCAGCATGGTCAGCTCGCGCACGTAAGCGCGGCCGCGCACGACGGGGGCAATCGCGATCAGGCCGGCCACATCGTCGCGCTCGCTGGCGACCAACGTCGCCAACGTCGCCCCCAGGCGCACCCCCAGCACCAGCACCTGGGTCACACCGCCCGTGCGCTTGAGCGTGTCGATGGCGTCGTGCACCGAACCCAGCCACTTGGTGGGCACGTGCGATTCGAACTCGTCGCCCTGGGAGTTGCCACAACCTGCCAGGTCAAAACGCAGGCTGGGGAATCCTGCTGCGCTGGCCGCGTCAGCAAAGTGCCGCAGGCTGCGGTGGGCGCAAACCTCTTCAAACCCGAAGGGGTTGACGATCAAGAGGCCCAGCCCCTTGCGCGCGGCCGGATCTGCATCGTGCAGCCAACCGAAAAGCTCAGCGCCTTCGCGGCCGAAGTAAAAAGGCTGAAGCGTGCTCATGGCGACACCAAAATGGCCACCGGGCGATCAGCGTTCAAGGCCCAAACCTGCCCCTTGGGCGCCTGGGTGCCGCTGCGTTTGAGCGCGATGCGGCGCTGGGCGCCGGGTGCGAGGTGGAAGTCGTTGTCGGCCACGGTGTAGCCGTCGAGCGCGATGTGCACGTGTTGCGCCATGCCGGTGCTTGCCACCAGCAGCTCGGCGCGAGGGGTGTCCAGGCTCGCGGTCAAACCCACGTCGCTTCGTGTGAGCGACGGCAGGTCGGCCGGGAAATGAAACGTTTCGCCCAGCACCGCGCCATCGGCCGCACACAAGCTGGCGTGAACCAGCGTGACCCCCGGCGGGCCAAAGCGGTAGGCATAGGACAGGTCGGCAAAACCTTCCAGCCCTTGCGCAAGTGCCAGGCTCTGCTGGCCGCGGCCCGGCAGCGTCAACGAATGGCGCATGTGCCCGACCCGTGCGTCGCCCGGCCCGTAGAGCGTGATCTCCAGTGAGGCGTTGAGCGCTTCAGCGGGCTCGTTGGTCACGTGGGCATACAACCCGTTGTTGCCCTCGTCCGTAATCGCCACCGACACCGGCTGCAGCGCACGACGCAGCGCATAAAAGCAGGCCTTGGGCAAGCCCGTGTCGTCCACCAGGCCCCAGCCCGCCCCGGCCCACAGGTCCCGCAGAAACCACACCAGAGCGCCGCCACAACCCGACCCGGGCCGCCGCCATTCGGCGAAGGCGCCGGCCATCAGCTCGCCCGTGACCACCCGGCTGAGCGCGAGGTAACGCTCGTGGTCGACCGAGCGGAGGGCCACGGGGTCGATGCGGTACAGCCGGGCAAGGTAGTGGTCTCGCACGTCTTCGAAATCCCAGCCGGCGTTCAGGTCGCGCGGGGTGCGTTCCTTCCACTGCGGGTGGTGCACCCGCAGCCCGTGGCCGCCGGGCATGCGTGCCACCGTGCGTTCATCGGGCACGTTGGCGAAAGCCAGGCATTCGGTGGCGAACTTGAGCTCGGATCGGCGCGAGTCTTCGGGCGCGCGCAGGTAGGCGCCGACGCCGTAGTACGAGGCGGTGCCCACATTGCCCTGGTGCGGGAAGGCACCACCATGCGCACTCGATGGCCAGTAAGGCACATCAGGCAGCGCCTCATTCACCCAGCCGCGCAGCGTGGTGTGAAACAGCGGCGGGCTCCACAACTCGCGCGAGGCTCCCCACATCGCCGCCTGCTGCTCAACTTCGCTGTTGCCGCACAGCACCGCCAGCGAGGGCCGGCCTTGCCAACCTTGCAGCTGCTGGTGCACCTCGGTGTGCACATCGGTCATGAAAGCGGCGTCTTGTTCGGGGTAGTCCATGTTGGCGAACATGAACTCCTGCCAGACCAGCACGCCCAGCGAATCGCACGCGTCAAAGAAGGCAGCGTCTTCGTAGACCATGGTGCCGCCCACACGCAGCATGTTCATGCCGGCGTCGCGCGCTTGGGCCACGGCATCGTGCGTGGCTTGTGGCGTGGCGCGCAGGCTCACCACGTCGAGTGGCGTCCAGCAGGCACCACGGCAGAACACCGGCAGGCCGTTCACGCGCAAGGCGAAGCGGCCGTCGGCGGTGTCGAGAGCAAGGGTGCGAAAGCCGGTGCGACCCAGTTCGGTGGTCAGCGGCTGAGACTCGCCGCGCAGATAGGCCCGCACCCGCACCTGGTACAGCGCCGGCTCGCCATGGGTATGCGGCCACCACAGCGCGGGCTCAGCAATCGACACCACGCCGCAGTAGCCCGCCTGGGCATCGGGCTGCATCAGGCTGTGGTGCACCGCACCATCGCGCGACACTTCCAGCTCCAGACGATCCAGTGTCTGATGGGCGGGCAGTTGCAACTGGCAGGCTGCGGTGACGGTGCCGGCCCCATCGGGGCCGACCAGCGCGCGCAGCACCGACGGCGTCACGCGCAGCCCGCTGCGGCGCTCCCACCAGATGTCTTTCGTGGGCCCGACCACCGCCGCGGGTGGCGACCAGCCCGGCGTGCGCCCGAGCAGCGTGGTGCGAAACCAACGCAGCTGCTGGTTCGCCACCATCGGGGCCCGCCAGCGCGGGCGCGGCCGCTTGGCGGCCAGCAAGTTGTCGAGGGCATGAAAGCGCAGCACGAGCTGGTTGGCACCCGGTTTCAGCAGCTGCCGCACGCTGTGTTCATGGGCCACGAACATGCTGGTGCTGCGCATCAGCAACTGCCCGTTCAACCAGACGTCGGCCACGGTGGCCAGGCCGTCGAACCCGAGCCACAGCGCTTCGCTCGGGTGCAGCTCGGGGGGCTCGAACTCGACGCGGTACCACCAGTCGTTAGCGTCGAAGCGGCGCGGTGGGCCGTCGAGGCTCCACAACTTCAGGGCCCGCAGTTGATCGGCCACCGAACCCAGCGTTGGCGCCTTGAACCATTGATCGGGGTGAATCTCGGCGAGCAGCCCGGGTTCGCTGAAGCGGCCGGGCACCGTGGCACACATCTCCCAGCCCCCATCGATTCGTTCGCGCTGTGGGGAGGCGGGCCGGTGCGCCTGAAACGTCATCGCATGGTTCAAGCGTGCGTGAGTTCAGCCACCGCGTCGCGGATCGAGGCCACGCTGTTAAACACACTGCGCTTGAGCATGTGGTCGGCAAACTCGATGTCGAAGGCGCCTTCCAGCGCCAGCATCACGTTGACGCTGGCGTGCGAGGTCATGCCGGCCTGGTAGAGGTCGGCCGCAGAATCGATCAGGTCAATGGGCTTGCTCAAGCGGGCATGGTCTCGCAGCACGGTGCGAATCTGGGTTTCGAGTTGATGAGCCGTGTCCATGTAAAACCTCAAAAGAGAGAACGCTGAGCCGGCACTGGCGCAATCAACGCCGTGACGACCGCAGCGGCATAGTCGCCGTCGTGGCTGAGGCTGAGCGCGATCTCGCTCACCCCCAATTGTTTGGCCTGTCGGGCCGCCTTGCCGTGCAAGGCCAGGCGGCAAGCACCGTCGGGCAACTTCTGCACTTCGATGTCGCGCCAGTTGACACCGGCCTCGCTCAGGCTGAAGGCCTTGATCGCGGCTTCTTTGGCGGCAAAACGTGCGGCCAGGCGCTGCGCAGTCTGGCCTTCGCCACTGTGTGCGTAGGAAATCTCACCCTGACTAAACAGCCGCTGAACAAAACGCGCGCCGAACTTGTCGATGGATTCGCTGATGCGTCGAATGTCGACCACATCCATGCCCATGCGCATCCGCGCGGCCTGCGGCAGAGGGAGGGTCAGATCTTGAAAGGTGGGTGACATGGGCTTCGACACGTACAACTTGCCAAGGACAAGCATCGTCGATCCTAGCCAGGAGTGAAATCCCCTCCCTTGAGGGGAATTTGACGGGCGTCAAGGCGACTGCGCACTATTTCTCGAACTGGCCTTCACCCTGTGGCCGTGTTGTCCATTCACGGGATGCGGGCCACAGGCACCTGGCGCTATGCTCGTCTTCGTGAACCCATCCAACACCGACTCCCCCACTCAATTCACGGCACTGCTGGCCGCCACCCGCGCCATCGCCAGTGGCATCGCGGCCCAGCACGCGGCTGATGTCGACAAGCAAGCGCGCTTCCCCGCCGAGACCATCGACGCCCTGCGCAGCGCGGGTGTGTTGTCGGCATCCGTGCCCTCACACCTGGGGGGTGCGGGCTGCAACATGCAGCAGCTGACCCAGCTGTGTGCCACGCTCTCGCAGGGCTGCGGCTCCAGCGGCATGGTGCTGGCCATGCACTACATCCAGGTCGCCTGCCTCGCCCGCCATGGGATGGAGAGCAAGTTCTTCAACGACTACTTGCGCGAGCTGGTGCAGCGCCAGTACCTGCTGGCGTCCATCACCTCCGAGGTGGGCACATTTGGCGACACTCGTTACAGCATCTGTGCGGTCGAACAACACGACGGGCGCTTCGTGCTCAACAAAGACGCGACCACCGGCTCCTACTGTGCCCACGCCGATGCCATCCTGGTCACCTGCCGACGTGACGCCGATGCGCCCAACAGCGACCAAGTGCTGGTGCTGGTGAAGCGCGAGAACGCATCGCTCAAACAAACCACCACCTGGGACACCCTGGGCATGCGCGGCACCTGCAGCCCGGGCTTCCGGCTCGAATCCGCAGGCCCGGTGGAGCAGATCGTGCCCGGCTCGTACGCCGACAGCTCGGCGCAGACCATGGTGCCGTACTCGCACATCCTGTGGTCGTCACTGTGGTGGGGCATCGCGGCCGACGCCGTCAGCCGCGCCGCCAACCACGTGCGCGGCGAAGCACGCAAGAAGCCCGGCACCGTGCCGCCCACCGCCACGCGGCTGGCCGAGGTGTCGGCGCAGCTGCAGGCCATGCGCCAACAGTGGCAATCGGTGGCGCAGGCGTTTGACGAAGCGGTGCAAAAGCCGGGCGGCGAACAAGAGCTGCTCGGCATGGGCTGGGCGCTGCGCCTGAACAACCTGAAGGTCAGCTGCTCAGAGGCCGCGCCGCAGATCGTGCACCGCGCGCTGCAGATCTTGGGTGTGCTCGGCTACAAAAACGACTCACCCTTCAGCCTGGGCCGCCATTACCGCGACGTGTTGTCTGCGTCGTTGATGATCTCCAACGAGCGCATCGCCTCCAAGAGCGCGTCGATGCTGCTGGTGTTCAAAGACGCAACTTGAGCGCGAACATGAACATGGTCTACGACATCGAGAATTTTTACGCCGGCCTCGTTGAGCACGGGCTGATCATTCCATCTGGCGCCTTGGGTGTGTTTGGCCGAGGCGCCTTGTTCGAAGAGGTGCTCGACGGCTTCAATGCACGAGTCACCGAGATCGCTCGCAACGACGGTGCGCAAGCTCAAAACTACCCGCCGATCATTGACCGCGCGCTGCTGGAGAAGGTGCACTACCTCGATTCATTTCCACACCTGTGTGGCGCCGTGCACAGCTTCTTCGGCAACGCGATCCAGGCGCTTGCGCTGGCCGAACGGGCCAACAGTGGCGAACCCTGGGGCGACCTGCTGGGCCAAACCGGCGTCACCCTCAACCCCGCGGCCTGCTACCCGGTGTACCCAGGCTTCGCCGGCACGATGCCCGAGCAAGGCCGCCTGGTCACGCTCGTCGGCTGGGTGTATCGCAACGAACCCTCGCGCGAACCCACCCGCATGCAGTCGTTTCGCGTGCGGGAATTTGTTCGCGCCGGTACGGCCGAACAGGTGGTGGCATGGCGCGACATGTGGCTCGAACGAGGCCTGAACCTGCTCGACTCGCTCGGCCTGCCGGCGTGCTCAGATGTGGCAGCCGACCCGTTCTTCGGGCGCGGTGGGCGAGTGCTTGCGGCCAACCAGATCGAGCAGCGCCTGAAGTTCGAGGTGCTGGTGCCCGTCATTTCTGAAGAAGCACCGACCGCAGTGTGCTCGTTCAACTTTCACCAGCAGCACTTCGGTTCGACGTTCGGCATCCACACCGCCAACGGCGACGTCGCCAGCACAGCCTGTCTGGGCTTCGGCTTGGAGCGTGTGACCATGGCCCTCTTCAAGCACCATGGGTTTAACGTCAAAGCCTGGCCCCAGTCAGTGCGGGAGCAGTTGTCGCTGTGAGCGCACACGCAACACGCATGGGCCGCTGCCACGCCCTGGCCGACCTGTCTGCCGAAGACTACCGCCCGCATGCCATGCATCGCGAGCCAGCGCTGTGGGTTGAGAAAAACTGCTACGTCGACGTCTGGATCGAGGTCTTGAACGCTCTCAGGCTGGAGCCGGCGGCGGTGATGCCCTTCACCTTGGCAATCGATTTCGAAGGCGATCACTGGACCTTCTTCAAACCGCCCCACACCGACTTGCGTCGCCTGTACGGCATCGACGTTCAGGAGCTGAACGTTTGGCGCGCCCTCATCGAACACGCTGCCGAACACCTGGCCGCGGGCAAGCTCATCAGCACCGAGGCCGATGCGTTCTGGCTGCCCGACACCGCCGGCACCGACTACCAACGCCAGCACGTCAAGACAACGATCGTGCTCAACGACCTGGACATCGACGCGCAACGCCTGGGCTACTTCCACAGCGCCGGCTATTTCAGGCTGGAAGGCGAAGACTTCCGCCATTTGTTCGGTCTCGACGGGCCGGCCCACCCGAATGCCTTGCCGCTGTTCGCCGAGTTGGTGCGCCTCGACCGGGTGGTACAAAGGCCGCTTGACGAGCTGGTACAAGCGTCGACGCTTCTGTTGGGCCAGCACTTGGCGCAGCGCCCGCTCAGCAACCCGGTCTCACGCTTTGCTGCGCGCTTCAACGCCGACCTGCCCCAGCTGCATGAGCGCGGTCTCGCTCATTACCACGCCTGGGCGTTCACGACGCTGCGCCAGCTGGGCGCAGCCTTCGAGCTGGCCTCAAACCATTTGCGCTGGCTGGCGCCCCACGGTGACACACGCCTGATGAGCGCCGCCGAACGCTTCGACGTCATTGCACAGGACAGCAAGACGCTGATACTGAAGCTCGCCCGGGTGGTGAACGCCAAACGTGCGTTCGATGCCGCCGAGGCCTTCGCACCGATGGCGCAGGCCTGGGACGACGGCATGGGCTTGCTGGAGCGTGCCGCCCCGCCCTAGAGGCTATTGCGCGGCTGACGCCGCCGCTGGCCGCTTTTTCAGTGCGGCCAACACCGCCTCGGCAATCGCCTTGTGCCCCAAGGACGTGGGGTGGCCGTCAGAGGTCGGCGGGTAGATCTGGATGTGGCGAGCCACCTCGGCTTCGAGCGCGGGCGAGGCGTCGACAAACGCGATGCCCCGGGCGTTGAACGCCTGCACCAGCTCGGCCTTGTTGGCCTCCTCCACCTCGCACAGCTTTTGAAAAGCCGGTGGGAGCTTGGCGCCCGTGGTCTTGAGGTACGGGCAGTACGCCTTTTCCCGCGTGGGAATCAACACCACCAGCAAGGGCACGCCTTGTTTGTCGGCCTCGTCCTTGATCGCCGTGAACGCGCGCTGGGTGATCTGCATGCCTTCGCGCACGTTCGGCTGCAAGGTGTCTTGGGCTGAGCCGCGCTGTTGTGGCGTGAACACCGTCATCACCGAAGGCGCCGCCGGGTCGGACCAGCTCATGCGCTGGTCGGCCGTCGTCTGCGCCGCCAGACCTTTTTGCTCCATGGCGGCAAAGGCTCCAACACCGTGGCGCGCAGCATGCCGTAGAGCACGCTGTGGTGCGACAACCAGTTGCGCAAGGCGGCACCACGCCGCTGCGGCGCGGGCGCCGCCGATGCCGCAGGGGCCGGCGCCGCAGCGGCCGGTGCAGCCGCCGTGCTTTGGCGCCAGGACTGCCAGTGCGGCAAAGTCTGCGGTGCCATGTAAGCGTCGACAAAGTCGTTGCCGAAGTAAAAACTCACGAGCAATTGGCGCGGCTTGAACTGCTTGGCCAGGCCGCCCGTGAGGTGCAGGTACTGCAGCGGCCCGTAGCCGCCGAGCCCCATGTTGTAGACGGTGTCGCCACCCAGCGTGGCCAGCTGCTGCGGCCACGCGCCGTCTCGCGGTGCGCCCGAGCCATAGGTCATCGAGTCGCCGATGGCCACGGTGTGAGCCGTCTGGGGTGTCTCGCGGTTGCGAAAACCGAGTGCGTCGTGCCCCGTCGCCCCGGCCTCGATCTTGTGGCCCAGGAACTCGTCATGAACCGGGTCGACGTTCAAGAAGTCGGCCGGGTCGACGAGAAACCGCGCCGCCACTTCGGCCAGCAAGATCGCCACGACGATCGCCACCAGGGCGACCCCGGCGGACAGCAGCTTGGTCTTTAGGGGACTGTTCATGGCCCTGTTTCCTCAGGGCCGCTTGACCCCAGTTCGACGACGCTCAGTCGAGCTCGAAGGCGGTTTCGTAGTTCTGCTTCAGCGCAGGGTCTTGATCCTCTTTGCGCAGGTAGCAGTTGCCCACTGCCAACACATCGAGTTCGGTGCCCATGAAACAACGGAAGGCGTCTTCTGGTGTGCCCACGATGGGCTCACCACGCACATTGAAACTGGTGTTCACCAGCACCGGGCACCCCGACTTGCCTTCGAAGGCCGTCAACAAGGCGTGGTAGCGGGCATTGACACCTTTCTCGACCGTCTGGATGCGCGCCGAGTAGTCGACGTGTGTCACGGCCGGGATGTCGGAGCGCGGCACGTTGAGCTTTTCGATGCCGAAGAGTTGTTGCTGCTCTTCGGTCATCTCCAGGCGGCGTGCCTTCACCACGTCGGCCACCATCAGCATGTAGGGGCTGTCGCCGTCGAGCTCGAACCACTCGCTGACCTTCTCGCGCAACACCGAAGGTGCGAAGGGGCGGAACGACTCGCGGTACTTGACCTTGAGGTTGAGCGTCTTTTGCATCGAGGGCGAGCGGGGGTCGCCCAGAATCGAGCGGTTGCCGAGCGCGCGCGGGCCGAACTCCATGCGGCCCTGGAACCAGCCGAGGGCCTTGCCCTGCGACAGGTCTTCGGCTGCGCCGTTGACCAGGCCCGCATCGTCACGGGTCTCGAAACGCGCACCGGCCGCCTTCAGCCGCGACTCGATCTCGGCCTGCGAGAACTGCGGGCCGAGGTAGGAGCCTTGCATGGCGTCGCCGTTCACCACACGCTTTTGGTCCATCTGCATGTGGTAGCCGACCAGCGCCGCGCCCAGCGCACCACCGGCGTCCCCTGCCGCCGGTTGCACGTAGATCTTGTCGAAGGCGCCATCGCGCAGGATCTTGCCGTTGGCCACGCAATTGAGCGCCACACCACCGGCGAGGCACAGGTTTTTGATACCGGTTTCCTGGCGCAGTGCGCGTGTGAGGCGCAGCACGATCTCTTCGGTCACGGCCTGCAGCGAAGCCGCCAGGTCCATGTGGTGCTGCGTCAGCGGCTCGCTCGACTTGCGCGCCGGCCCGCCAAACAGCTTGGCGAACTTGTCGTTCGTCATCGTGAGGCCGGTGGCGTAATTGAAGTAGCTCATGTCCATGCGGAACGAGCCGTCGGGCTTCACATCGATCAGGTGTTTGTAGAAAAGATCGACGTACTTCGGCTCGCCATAGGGCGCGAGACCCATGACCTTGTACTCCCCCGAATTCACCTTGAAGCCGGTGTAGTAGGTCATGGCCGAATACAGCAAGCCCAGCGAATGCGGGAAGTGGATTTCCTTCTGCACTTCGAGCTTGTGGCCCCGCCCGATGGCTACCGACGTGGTGGCCCATTCGCCCACACCGTCCATCGTCAAGACCACGGCCTCTTCGAACGGCGACGGGAAGAACACGCTGGCCGCGTGGCTCAGGTGATGCTCGCTGAACAGCAACTCGCCGTTCCAGCCACCCTGGGTGTCCACTTTTTTCAGCGCCTTGAACAGCAGGTCTTTGAGGAACAGCTTTTCTCTCAGCCACAGCGGGATGGACATGCGAAACGACTGGAAGCCCCGTGGCGCGAAGGCCAGGTAGGTTTCCAGCAGCCGCTCGAACTTCAAGAAGGGCTTGTCATAGAACACGACCCGGTCGATACCACCCATCCCGACCCCGGCCTGGCTCAGGCAGTAGTCGATGGCATGGGTTGGGAACCCCGAATCGTGCTTCTTGCGCGTGAACCGCTCTTCTTGAGCTGCCGCAACGATGACGCCGTCTTCGATCAACGCCGCGGCGCTGTCGTGGTAGTAAGCCGATAGGCCAAGAATCCGCATCGGTCGGCGTGCTCAGAAGAGCGTGTAGATGAACGGCGCCACGGCAGAGCCCTTGGCCAGAACGATCAGCAGGCCCAGCACGGCCATCATCCCGAAGATGGGCCACATCCAGATCTTTTTGCGGACCCGCAAGAACGTCCAGAGCTCTTTGATCATCGACATGGTTGATTCCTAAAACTGGTTGGTCATGGACGTCGGCGGCGGGCCGGGTGGCTCGCGCGGGATCCAGTACGACGTGGCTGCGGGGTCAAACTTCAAACGCAGCGGGTCTTTGCCTGACACACGCATCAGCAAGCCAATGGGCATGAACACGAGGTAAAAAAGAATGCCCAGCGCAATCGGGCTCACCACCTTGGCCAGCAACAGGCCGAACTTCATCCAGAGCTTGTTGGCCCCGGCGAGCAGCGCGGGCTTGACGATGGCCACCAGCGCGAACGCTGCTGCAACACCCACCGACCACCAGCGAGGCGTACCGGAATTAAGCAGGGGCCATGCCGCGATGATGAGAAACACCGCAGCGAATACAAACCCGAATGAACGGTCGGAAGAGCCTTCGACCTCGTCTTCTCGGCTCAGATCTTCATGGGACATTGATCCCTCCTTGCGAGTCTGTTTGAAGCGCAGCGAGTGTATCCCGGGGTGTATGAAAGCCGCCTCGCGGCACGGGCTGAAACGAGGGGGTTCCCCCCCGAATGAATGCCGCACTGCGGCTCATTTGTATTCGATCAACCGCGCCGTGCCGCCCGACAAACGCAGGGCCACAAACTTGAGCTGCCCACAGGCTTCGGCGAACTTGCCCAGCACCATGAACATGGCTCGTGCTGCACGCGCTTTGAACGGCCCGCGAAAGCCGCGGAACAAGCGAAGCATCTGCAAGGGGTACACCAGCAACAAGGCCAAAAACCAGGGACCGAGCAGCACAGCGCCGAGCACGGCGATGAGCGGAATCACCAGCCCCCACACCCAGGCGCGGCGCGACTCGACCACACGGTGCCGCTCGGGTGGTGCGCCGTGCATGTGCACGCCTTCGGCGAAGGTGTAGCCGGCGCGCATCGAGCGCTTCCACCATTGGCTGATGCGTGTCATGGCCGCGTCATGCAGCGTCATCTCGGCGTCGAGCCGCCACACACGCCAGCCCTTGCCGCGCAAACGCAGGCACAGCTCGGGCTCTTCGCCGGCAATCAAGCGCGGGTTGTAGCCGTTCACCGCTTGCAGGCCCACGGCACGCATCAGCACGTCGCCGCCGCAGGCTTTGGATTCACCCGGGGTCGCGGCCCATTCGATGTCGCACAACAGGTTGTAGATGGATCGCTCGGGAAAACGCTCGCGGCGGCGGCCGCACACCGCCACCACGTCGGCATGTTCGGCGAGGAAATCACGCGCCTTGGCCAGCCAGCCTTCGGCCACCGCGCAGTCGCCATCGACGAACTGCATGAACTCGGTCTCAGGCGCCAACTCCAGCGCTCGCCGCCAGCCGGCATTGCGCGCCAGCGCCGCCGTGAACACCACGTCTTTGGGGAGCACCACCACCTCGACGCCCATCTGCCGCGCCATCGCCACCGAGTCGTCGGTGGAGCCGGAGTCAACGTAGACCACGGTCTGCGCCGATCGCACCACGGAGGTGAGGCAAGCGCGCAGCCGCTCGCCTTCGTTGCGCCCGATCGCGACCACCGCGACGCCGGCCAAAGATTGCGCCGCTCCCGCCATCACTGCGCTTGCTCGGCCGGCGCGGGGCGCTGCAGCTTCCAGAGCGTGTCGTCGAAGAGTTTCCAGCCGTCCATGCCGCCACGGCACAAGAGCTTGAACATCCACAGCGGCTCGCCACCCTCCACCTTCACCCGTGGCAGGCGGGCGAGATCGGCGCCGGGGCGCAGGGTGCCGTGCTGGGCAATGAAGATCGAGCTGTAGCCACAGCCCGATAGCATGCGCGCGGTCTCGGCACTTTCATCGGTGCGCATTCCGAACGGGTAGGCAAACGAACGGATAGGCGCGCCCAGGTGCTGCTCCAGCAGTTGTTTGGAGCGCTCGCCTTCTTCGAGCGCCGCAAGAGGGTCGAGCTTGGCGACAGAGCGGTGGGTGTGGGCGTGCGAACCCACGGTGACACCTGCTGCCGGCAGGCGCTTCACTTCGTCCCAGCTGAGGTAAGGCTCACCCGAGATGCTGGTCGTGCCCATGAAGCTCGTGGTCACGTAAGCCACCGAGGGAATGCGGTGGCGCTGCATGATGGGTGCAGCAATGTTGAGCACGCTGCTGAAGCCGTCGTCCATGGTGACGAGCACGGCGCCATCGGGCAGACGGGCCTCACCGCGCACGAAGCGCTCCACGTCGTCGAGCGAGACGGCGAGCTTGTGCTCGGCCAGCCAGCGCATCTGTTCTTCGAACACGGCCGCGCTCACGCACCAGGGGTCGCGCACGGCGTCGCCAAAGCGGTGGTAGGTCAGCACACGAACCGTCGGGCCGCGGCCCAGCAGCTTGCGCAAAGCCAATGAGCCGGTGACAAAACTGCCCAACACCATGGCGGTACGCGCCGCCTTCTTGATCAACCAACGGGGCACTGAAACAGTCATGGTCTTGTCTTCTTGTCTTGCCCCAACAGCCTGCTGCGCGCGACGCGCCACAGGAACAGCGGGTTGCCGATGAGATAACGGCGGGCCTTGTGCGGCTGGCGGATCAGCAGGCTCAGCCACTCGAAGCCGAGGCGGCGCACCCACAGCGGAGCACGCACCAGGTCGCCCACCCAGTAGTCGAACAAGCCGCCTGTAGCGAGGCACAGCGGCACCGTCAGTTGCGCCCGGTGGTTGTGAATCCAGCGCTCCTGCTTGGGGTTGCCCATGCCGACCAGCAGCAGGTGCGCGCCAGAGTTGTTGATCTTCTCGACCACGCCGGCGTGGTCGTCGGGGCCGAGGTAGCCGTGGTGGCAACCGGCAAGCGCCCAGCCGGGGAAGGCGCGCTGTGCATACGCCGCGGCCTGCTCGATGCGCTCGGGGGTGTTGCCCAGCAGGTAGTAGCGCAGGCCCCGATCGGCCCAGCGCGAGAACATCAGCGGCACGAGGTCGGTGCCGTTGACGTTGTCCTTGAGCTTGGCGCCGTGGATCAGCCGGGCCGCCCAGCGCACGCCGGTGCCGTCGCCGAACACCCGGTCGGCGGATTGCAACACGCCGAGGTAGTCGGGCTCGTCGCAGGCGGTGTTGAGCGTGTGGGCGTTGACAAAATAGATGCCGTGGGCGCGTGGCGGCTGCTGTTGCAGCAGGCCATGCAACAGCGAAAGAGCGTGCTCCATGCTCACGTCGGTGACGGGCACACCGAACACCGACAAGGTGTGGCTGGGCGTGGTGGCGAGTGCGGTGGCATGCGCGGGCAAGGCGCAGTCAGGGCGGCCGCTCATCAGGCCGGCTCCGCCTGGGCGGCCAGGCTCGCGAGCAGCACCTTGCGATCGACCTTGCCGTTGGCGTTGAGCGGGAACTCCGCCACCAAGCGCAACTCGCTCGGATGCATGTAGGGCGGCAGGCGCGCGATCACGCGCTCGCGGATGGCGGTGGTGTCGGCGTTGTCCGCCCCGAGAAAACCGACGATGCCATCGGCCCCGCTGGCGGTGACCGGCCACCCGACCGCAATGGCCACATCGACGCCGGCCTCTTGCCGCAGAATGGCTTCGACCTCGCCCAGCTCGACGCGGTAACCCTGGATCTTGATCTGGTTGTCGACCCGGCCCAGGTAGACCATCGGCTGGCCGGGCGGCGGGCGGCGCACACGGTCGCCGGTGCGGTAGTAGACCTCGCTGCAACCGGGCGGCGTGACGAACGCGGCCGCCGTGCGCTGCGGGTCTTTGTAGTAGCCGAGTGTGAGCTGCGAGCCGGTCATCAGCAGCTCGCCGGCTTCACCAATGGCCACTTCGTTCTGCTGTTCGTCGGCCACCAGCATCTTCATGCCGGGATAGGGCGCGCCGATGGGCACCACGCCAAACTCGCTCTGCCCGGGTGAGGATGCGCTGTTCCAGCGGTAGAGCGTGCAGGCGATGGTCAGCTCGGTCGGGCCATAGAGGTTTTCAAGGATCGATTGGGGCGCGGCCTCGGCCCACTTCTGCACCATCTCGACCGGCAGCGCCTCGCCGCAAAACAGGCTGAAGCGCAGCGCCGGGTACTTGCCGGCCTTGAGCATCTTCAGGCGGCTCATCAGCACCACGGTCGAAGGCACCGAGAACCACATGGTGATGCCGCAGTCGGTGATGTACTTGCCGGGGAACATCTTTTGCCCGCTGGTCGGCGCGCACAGGCAGGCGCCGCGCTCCCAGGCCACGAACATGTCGTGCACCGAGAGGTCGAAGGTGAGGTCGAAGGTCTGCGAAAAACGGTCGTGCTCGGTCACCGCATATCGCTGGACCATCGCGTCGATGTAAGGCAGCACGTTGCGGTGCGCCACCATCACACCCTTGGGCTGGCCGGTGCTGCCCGAGGTGAACAGCAGGTAGGCAATCGCGTTTGCATCAACGGGGCCCGCGACCCACGCGCTGGTGTCGAGCAGGTCGCGTGCGCCGAGAAACCGGTGTTTCGGCCACTGCGCGGCGAACTTGCTCACGTCGTCTTGTTCAGGCAGCAGCAGCAGCAAGGGCGTGTCGACTCCTTCCAGCACTTCGGCGAGCTGTCGCGCGCCAGCCGCATCGACGATCACGCTGAGGCACTCCGAACGCACCAACATGCCGCGCGTGCGGTCGGTCGGGAAGCCGGGGTTGAGCGGCACATAACCATGACCCCGCAGCAAGCCGGCCAGCACGCCGGCATAGGCCGTGACCGAGCGGTGCGCAAACACCGCCGTGAGCAGCGGCTCGCCCGCAGGTGCGTTGGCCGACAAAGTCTGCGCCAGTGCGGCCGCACGATCTCGCAACTGCGAGTAGCTGAGCACCGTCGTGTCCAGCTGCAACGCAGGCCGGTCGGCGTGGTGTTCGACCGAACGCAGAAACCCGCTGCGAAGGCTGCGCTGCTCCTGCGGCATTTCAGGTCACCTGGGCAAAAAACGCTGCGTAAAGCGTGTTGATGCTGGTGAACACCTGGGGCTCGATGTCGTCGGTGTCGACGTCTTCGCCGCGCAGGCTTTCGATGAACAGCACAAACTCGACGATGTCGAGCGAAGAGAGGATGCCCTCTTCGAGGATGTGCGTTTCATCGGTGAATGCCGATTTGCTCGGCGTTTTGGTGTGCTTGACGATCCAGTCGCGCAGCTTGGCCCTGACTTCGCTCTCTTGCATTCTTTTTTCTTTCACGCCTCGCGCGTTTGCCTCAATCAAAGCGAGGGCTCTTCAGCCAGCAAGCCCGTCTTGATGAAGTAGCTGACGACCTTGGCAGACGCGCGTCTGCGCAGTTCGGCGCCAGCCGGGTGGGCCATGGCCATTTGCCGCAGTTCGTAAGAGTCGGCCAGCCCCGCGTCGCGGTACATGGCCGGGTTGTAGTAGTCGCCCCAAGAGGCGCGCAGGTAAGCCACCAGCCACTCGCGGAAACCCGCCAGCGTCTCTGGCGACCACTCGGGCGAGTACTTGGCGAACAACTCGGCCAGCTGCAAGCGGCCGAAGGCCAGGTGGCGTGCTTCGTCGATGTGGTGCACCTTGTTGACTTCGCGCACCAGCGCGTCAACCCGTTCGTCTTTTTCGATGGCCAGGTTGTAGTAGTCGCCAAGCTCCTCGACCACCATCACCTTGCAGTAGAAGGCAACCTCTTCTTCGCCCTTGGCGTAGGCCTTGGGCAGCGAGATCTTTTTCTCGGGGTAGACCTTGCCGATGTAGCGGTTGCAGAACTCGCCAAACATCACCATGTGTTTGTTTTCTTCGTCGACGAAGTGGTGCAGGTATTCGTTGACGGACACGCTGTTGCCCTTGGCGTAGAGGCGATCAACCAAGCCGGCGACCAGCGGTCGCTCGCCTTGAAGCACGAGGCTGAAAAAATTGCCCAGCTCGTACAGGCTCAGTTTCTTTTGCTGCTCTTCGGTGAGGGCCTCGTAGGCCGGTGTGCCGTAGATCGAGATCAGTTCGGGCGGCATGTACCAGACGCCTTCTTCCAGCGCTTCGGGCCAGTTGAAGGTGTTGTAGACATCCCAGGTTTTTTTGCGCGAAGCCTTGGTGAGGCGGGTGGCGAGGTCGGAAGCGGTTTCCACGATGGATTCCCGGTGACTACCAAAATAGGTGAACTGAAAGTATCCGCAGGAATTACCAGCCAGTGCAACCCCGCAAGTTGGCGTGATCAGAGGGCCATGGGGCCGTGACCGTCCATATTTGTCAGATGAAGGCCTTGTGACACGTGGTCAAAGGGCTCCAGCGCTGCCTGCAAGGCAGGTGAAGCGGCAAAAAGCCGCTTGTCGGCCAACACCGCGTAGCCGTTTTGCGCAAAACCCTGTGCCCAACCGGGGTGCGCCTGGTTCGAGACCACGATGTCCACGCCCCGCTGGCTAAGAAATCGCGTGGCCGCGGCCACCACCTCGCCCGCATCGGCGGGGTCGGCCAGGCAGTCGACGATGGAGCCGACCCGCAGGTCACCAAAGCGGTGCTCGCCCTGCATCTGCGTGTCCATCACCAGCGCCCAGCCGATCACCTGCCCAGATCGCTCGACACGCAAGCGTGTGACCGGCGGCCATGCCCCTTGCGGTGCCAGGGCATTCATCGAGGCCGCATCGCGCACCGCAATGGCGCGGTAGCTGCCTTTGCAACGGTTCCACAGCTCGTCGGCCCAGGGGCCGAACTCGGCCACCTCGACCGCGCTGGCGGTAAAGCCTTTCGCGCCCGCTTTCAGCCGCAGCCCCGCCTGCAGGGCGCGCAAGCCCAGCCAGCCCAGGCCGCTGTAGGCCAGCACGTCGAGCGCCAGGCGCCGAGCCGCCGACTTTCGCAGTTGGGCATTGAGCCGCAAAAAACGGAACGGCTTGGCCACCAGCAGGCAAAAGGGCGTGGGGTGCAACAGCCAGTTCATCTTGCGAAGCATCTGCACCACCGGCTGATCGTCGCCGCCATGGCCCCAGCTGTAGAGCAACGGGCGCTTCTTGAGCATGTCGCGGATCATGCGCAGGCCGAGCGTGCCGTGGCGCACGTCGATGGCCCCTTCTGAGAACGGGCCTTGCCAGTCGGTCACCACCCTCACTTCGCCGTTGATCAACCAGTCTTGAGGCTTCAATGCAAAGGCACCGCGCACGGCCACATCGTCTTCGACCGCGAGGTAGTACTCGCGCCAGACGTTCTGGCCGGAGCGCGGCGGGATCCAGTCCGGCTCGGGATCGACGTAAAAGTTCCAGGGTGAACCGCCTGCGCTCATGCGCTGGTTGAACTCGAGCACCGCGGCGCGGCGTTCAGCGCTGTGCGGAATGATTTGAATGGCCATGGGCTGTCTGAGAGGCGACGGTGCTGGTGGGCAGGCCGCTGTGGAACAAGGCGGAATTGCGAAGCATGTCGCGAAAGAAGTACGGAGGGTAATCGGCGGGCTTGCGCTGGATCAGGTTGCGCAACTTCCAGGTCGAAAACGCCATGGCCCACACCACGTCGGTGGCGGCTGCGTAGAAGCGGCCGTGGTTTTTCACCCAGTAGCGGCGGCGCGAGTCAAACCAATATTGCGGCCGGCGCTTGAGCCCGGCATGGTGGCCACTGACGCCCGTGCTCTGGCCAACAAAGTGTTTGATGCAGCTTTGCGGCACGTACCAGGTCTGCCAGCCCGCATGAAGCGCAGCGAGGCTGAAGTCGGTTTCTTCGAAGTAGAGAAAGTAGCCTTCGTCCATCAGGCCTGCGGCCTCGAACACCTCGCGGCGCACCAGCATGCTGGCGCCGGGCAGCCAGTCGACCTGCTCGGGTTGCTCGCCCATGCGGCGCAGGCCGACCCGGTTTTTCAGCAGCTTGCCGACCAGGCTCAGGCGCAGGCCATTGGCCAGCTCGCTCCAGATCGACGGGAAGCGGAATGCATAGGGCCACGGCTCGCCATTGCCCAGCAGGTAGCTGCTGCCCGCAATGCCCACGCGGGGGTGGGTTTGCATGAAGTCGACCAAGGCACGCAAGGCGCCGGGTTGAACCTGCGTGTCGGGGTTCAGCAGCCAGAAGTAGGCGGGTGGGTCGCTCTCGGTGAGCGCGGGGCGCACCACCTGGTTGTTGCCGTAAGAGAAGCCGCCGTTCACCGGGGCACGGTGCACCTGCGCCCAGCCCGACCAGCCCTCAGTCACGATGGCGGCTGCTATCACCTCGGCCGAACCATCACCGGAGCAGTTGTCGACCACCGTGACCTGGGTGCCGGGCAGGGCCTGGATCTCGGGCAAGAGCGAACGCAGGCAATCGACCGCCAGGCTGCCGGTGCGGTAGTTGACGATCGCCACCTGCACCCGCACGGGCACGGGCACGTTCATGACGGGCTCCGCGGTGCCATGCGTGGCGAGGCTTGACCGTGAAAGAGCGCGCTGTAGCGAACAAAGTCACTCAGGAAGTTCGGCGTCGAGCGGTTGGGCTTGCGCCGCAGCATGTCCAGCACACGACCCACTGGGAAGCACAGGATCACCCCCAGGTCGGCCGCTGCTGCATACAAGCGGCCATGGTGGGTGACGAAATAGCGCCTCCGAGACTCGAACCAATAGCGCGGCACACGTTTGCGCGGCTGGCCACGCACCGTCACACCGCTGCTCTGCCCGACCAAGTGCACGATGCGGCTTTGCGGCACGTGCCAGCAGCCCCAGCCGGCGAGCCGAGCACGGCGGGTGTAGTCGGTTTCTTCGAAGTAGAGGAAGTAGGTTTCGTCCATCAGGCCGGTGTCGTCGATCACGGCCTTGCGGATCAGCATGTAGGCGCCCGACACCCAATCGACCTCACGCGGCTGCTCCGGGACGCCCAGGCGCGTGAGGTGGCGCTTGAACAGCCGGTCGAGCAGGCCAATGCCCAGGTTACCCAGCCACTCGTTGATGGCGTTGGGGAAGCGAAAGCAGCACATCTGCGGTGTGGCGTCGAGGTCTTCGCTGCGGCCGCCGGCGATGCCGACCTTGGGGTGGGCGATGAGGAAATCGAGCAGGATGCGAAGCGCGCCGGGTCGCACCACCGTGTCGGGGTTCAGCAACAGGCAGAACTCGGCCGGGTGTGCGTCGGCCAGCATCTTGCGGATGGCGATGTTGTTGCCGGCGGCGAAGCCGCCGTTGCCGGGCGCGCGGATCAGCGTGGCCCAAGCGCCCCAGTGGTTCTCTGCAATGGCCGCCGCAACACGGTCGGCCGAGTCATCGGGTGACGCGTTGTCGACCACGACAACCCGTGTGCCGGGCACCGAGGCCAGCTCGGGCTCGATCGAACGCAGGCAGTCGATGGTCAGGTCAGCACCCTTCCATGCCACGATGGAAACGAACAACCGCCCGGGGTTGACCTCTGAACTCATGCCAGCGCGTTCACCCGAATCGCCAGGTTGCCCGGCGGGTGGGTGTTTTCATGCAGCAGTTGGTGCGCCGTGCCCACTTCATCAAAGGCGAAGGTGCGCGCCAGCGCCGGGTCGACCTGGCCGGCGATCACCATGTCGTTGAGCGCGCTGCACTGCTCGGCGTTGGCAAAGTGCGAACCCTGCAGGCGCTTCTGGCGCATCCACAGGTAGCGCAGGTCGACGTCGGCGTTGTAGCCGGTGGTGCCAGCGCAGATGACGACCATGCCGGCGTTGTCACACAGCAGCACCGAGGTCGGAATGGTCGACTCGCCGGGGTGTTCAAGCACGATGCGCGGGCCCTGGCGCGAGCCCAGCACCTCAGACCATTTTTTGCGGAAGGCGTTGGCACCCTTCATCCACTCGGCGTAGCCCTCGGCATCGCTGGTGTCGGGCAGCCGGCCCCAGTGGGTGAAAGCCGGGTCGGTGCGGTTGATCACACCTGCGGCGCCGAGCTTGTAACAATGCTCCATGCGGCTCTCGGACGACACCACCGCGATCGGGATGCCGCCCTTGGCCTTGACGATCTGGATCGCCATCGAGCCCAGGCCGCCGGAGCCGCCCCAGATCAGCACCGGGTCGCCCTCTTTCACCGTGTTGGGCGCCCAGCCCATCAGCTGGCGGTAGGCGGTGGCGCCCACCAGCATGTAGGCCGCTGCGGCTTCCCATGAAAGTTTGGGTGGCTTGGGGTGGCACTGGTACTCATCCACGCGGGTGAACTGCGCAAAGGAGCCCCAGTTGTCTTCGTAGCCCCAAATTCGGGTGCTGGTCGAGGTCATGGGGTCGGCGCCAGCCAGGATGTCGGCGGCGTTTTCGTCCCAGGTGGCGCAGGAGAGCACAACCTCGTCGCCCACCTTGACCTGGCTGACCTCGGAGCCCACGGCCCAGACGATGCCCGAGGCATCAGACCCGCCGATGTGGAAGGCCGGCTCCCCCGGGTTGCTCTTGCGGCGCGCTGCGATCACATCGACCGGCGTGCCGAGCGCGGCCCACACATTGTTGTAGTTGATGCCGGCGGCCATCACCCACACCAGCACCTGCTTGGGGCCCGGCTTGGGCACGTCGACCACTTCGATCTGGAAGGCGTCACGCGGCTGGCCGTAACGTTCGCTGCGGATCACGCTCGCATACATCTGCTCGGGCACGTGGCCCTGAGGCGGCGTTTCGCCGAGTTCGTAGAGCTGCTTCACGGTGGTCATATCGTCTTTCCCTTGCCTGTTCCGTCGATGACCCGCCGGAGCAGCGAGACGAGCACGCGCACATTGGGTTCCAGCACCATGTTGTCGTGGTTGCCCGGCACCTCGAACACCTGCAGCTGGCCCACATGCGGCGTCCAGAAGTTGTCTTCGCGCACGTAGTTGCGATAGGAGTCGACCAGGCGGTCACCGCTCAAGCGGAACTTCACGTCGAGCTTGGGCCGGAACACCGCCACGTGCACCGGCACCTTGGGGATCTGGTACTTGATCAGGCCGCGCAAGAAGGCGTCGCCAATGCGCTTGGACTGGAAGTTGGGGGAGTTGTCGGCCGCGCCGTTTACGGGTTTCGCCGGCTGCTGGCGACGTCGGCGTTTTTCTTGTTCCCATTCCATGCGCGAGACGATCTTTTGCTTGACGATGCCCAGCCCTTCGCGCTGCGCACTCTGCACCAGCATCGAGAGCTTGTCGCCCAAGCTGAAGTGGGGAATCTCGCGCGCCGGGGTGTCGAGCATCAACACACCCAGCACCTGCTCACCACGCGCAAGAAGCTGGCGCGCCATCTCGAAAGCAATCAGCCCCCCGCCCGAGAAGCCACCCAGCAGGTAAGGGCCTTGCGGCTGCACCTGAACCACTTCGGCGAGGTAGTCGGTGGCGGCTTCTTCAAAGCTCTCGTGCGGGGCCGTGTCGCCATACAGGCCACGCGCCTGCAGCGCATAGAACGGCCGGTCTTCGCCCAGCAGGTGCGCGAGGTGGCTGAGGTTGAGCACGTTGCCGTACATGCCGGCCACCACGAACAGCGGAGTGCGCCCCGCCACCGGCGCGGCGTGCATGGGCACCACGTGGTGGTAGCGCAGCTCGGGCTTGGCGCGTGTGCCGTTGTCGTCGGTGCTCGGCGCATCGGCCGTGTCGGCGTTGTAGTCGCCGCCGCGCAGCAGCGTGGCCAGGCTCTCGATGGTGGGCGACTGCATCAGCACCGAGATCGGCAGGTCGGTGTTGAACTTGTCGGCGATCTCGTTGAACAGGCGCACCGCAATCAGCGAGTGGCCGCCCAGGTCGAAGAAGCTGTCTTGAATGCCGACACCTTCCACGCCCAGCAGCTTGCCCCACAGCTCGGCCAGACCTTTTTCGAACGAATCGCGAGGGGGTGAGAAGTCGCTGTCGAGCTCGGGGCGCGAGAAGCGTGCGTCGTTGCTGGCCATCGAGGCGCGACTGAGCGACTCGGCCTGCGCGATCAGGTCGCCGACCTTCATCGAGCTCACGATCAGCTCGGCCGGCATGGGGCCGGTGAGCAAGCGTGTCAGCGCCTGCAGGCCATCAGCGGGCGAGATGCCCTGGCTCACGTTGTGGCGCAGTGCCACTTCGCCTGGCGACAAGGGCTTGACGCGCGCCGAGGCCGCACCTTCGCCACCCGCCATCGCGGCCTCGGCCTTGGGCGCATGCCAGGGGCCGTCAAGGCGGCGCAAGGTCAGGCGGTCGATCTCGGCCAGCACCTTGCCTTGTGCGTCGGTCAGGGTCACGTCGAAGGCGGCGAAATCACTCGCCACCGAGCCGTCACTGGCCAGGCGAATCCAGCTGTACACATCGGCTTCGAGCGGCGCGTGGAAACTCAGGCCACGGTAGGAAATCGGCGCCCACAGGTTTTGCACCACCTCCTGGTCGGCATAGCCGGGGATCAGGTCCATCGCGCAGCCGGTGGCAATGTCGAGCACGCCGGGGTGCAGGCCCCAGTCGGCCAGATCGCCCGTGAACTCGGCCGGCAGCTGCAGGTGGGCCAGCGCTTCTTTGTCGCCCAAATGCAGGCGCTTGAGCACACGCCAGCGGGGGCCAAACTTGAGGTGGGCTTCTTGGCGCGTGCGCAAGGCGCTGGCGCCTGCTGCGACAGTGACGGGGCCAGTGCAACGCGCCTCGACCTCGGCCAGGGCCACCGCAGCGGCTGCCTGATTGGCGGGCGTGACACGCGCGCTGGCGCAGCGCACGAAGCTGCCGGGCGCATCGCCCTCGGCAAGTATCTCCACGTCCCAGCGCTGGTCGTCACCGCGCAGGCTGACGCGGAAGGCGCGTGACGCCCCGTCGTCCACAAACATCGGCGCTTCGAACACCAGGTTGCTCAAGCGCCATGGGCCGGTGTTGCCGAGTTCGGCCAACGCGGCGCGCACCAGCTCCAAGTAGCCGGTGCCGGGCAACAGTGCTTCGCCACTGCCCAGGCGGTGTTCGTCGATGACCCAGTCTTTCGACGACAGCGTGCCGGCGAGCAGCTCCAGCTGTGCCAGGCCATCGCGCGAGGCGAGGCGGTGTGCAAAGTGCGGGCTGGTGACGGGCAGGGTTTGGGAGGCGGCAGGCTCGGCCGGGCCGGCGAGTTGGCCGACCATGCCCACGTCTTTCCAAATACCCCAAGAGATGGCTGTCACCGGGTACTTGCGCTGACCACGGCACGACTCGGCAAACGCATTGACGAAAGCGCTCGCGCCCACGTAGTCGATCTGGCCGGTGGGGGCGATGTAGGCGCTGGTGGAGGAGAACAGCACCATGAAGTCGAGGCTTGAGTCGCGGAAGATCTCGTCGAGCACCTGGGTGCCGTAGACCTTGGCCGAGAACACGTCTTCGATGTCGCGCGGGCTCTTGAGCTGGATCAGGTTGTCGCGGATCACGCCGGCGGCATGGAACACACCGTGGATCTCTTTGAACGCGGTACGCGCCTCGGCCACCACTTCTTTCATGCGCTCGGCCACGGCCACGTCGGCCGCCACAGGCAACACGGTGGCACCCAGCTTTTCGAGCTGGCGCACCCGTTGAATCGCCTGGCTGATGCTGTCAGCGGCCTCGTGCTTGTCGAGCCAGTCGTCCCAATCGCTGCGTTGCGGCAGGGGCGTGCGACCCACCAGCACCAGCTTGGCCTTGTACTCGCGGGCCAGCCATTCAGCGATGACACCACCAATGCCACCCAGGCCGCCGGTCAGCAGGTACACGCCACCTTGGCGCAAACGCTGCACCGGCGCGGCGCCCGCGGCTTGTTTGAAGGCAGCGAGGTGTCGCTGCCAGCGCACGCCGTTGCGCCATGCGATGACGCGGGTGCCTGGCTGGGCGAACAGCTCGCTCGCCACATCAGCGGCCACACGCGCCGCCGCCGCTTCGGCCTGCGGGTTGCGCTTGCCGCTGCTCTTGCCATTGAGTTTGGCATCACCGAGGTCAACATCAATGAACGCACAGCTCACGTTCGGGAACTCGCGCGGGATCACCGCGCACGGGCCCAGCGCGGTCGCCTTGTCGGGGAACGAAAGACCTTCGTCGCCCACCTGTTGTGCGCCATTGGCCACCACCGTCATGTGCAGCGGGTGGTCGGTGAGGCCGGCCTTGCCGAGTGCACGCACCAGGTGGAACAGCGAGTAGAAGCCGTGCTCTTGGTTGCGGTGGAAGAAGGTCGAGCCGGGGCGGAAGTTGCGGTCGAGCGTGACCAGCCAGGTGTGCAAGATGCGGTCGGGCACGATGGTGCGCTCGGCCAGCGAGTCGAGCAGCTCTTGGTAACCCACGCCACCGGCTTCGGCCGCCAGCGTGTAGGTGTGCTCATCGACCTGCGCAAAGGTGTCGCCCGGCAGCACCGAGATGACGCTGTGACCGGCTTCGCGCAGGCTTGCCACCGCGCTCAGCGACAGCGGCTCGCGGCCGTGAAAGGCCAGCCAGGTGTGCGGTTCGTCGGCCGATTCGAGAATGCCTTGTTGCACCCAGCGCGGCTTGCGAAACCAGTCGCTGATCTCGGCTTGGCGCAGCGGGCGCTCGGCCTCGGCGCGCGAGGCGCCAAGGGCGCCCACGCCAGGCTCGATCCAGTAGCGCGCGTGCTGAAAGGCGTAGGTTGGCAGCGGCACACGGCGGCGGCCCTTGCCCCACAAACGCTGCGCGTCGAACTCAACGCCCAGCGCCCACAGCCGGCCCATCACAGTGCGGAAGTACACGTGGTCGGGGATCGGGTCTTGCGGGTGGCGCATTGACGACAGCACACGCTGCGTTGGTGAGCGCGGGTTCTGGCGCACAAAGGAGCCCAGCATGTTGCCGGGGCCCACTTCGAGGAACACGTGGTTGTCAGATTCGAGCAGCGTGTCGACCCCATCGGCAAACAAGATGGTGTTACGCAAGTGCTGCACCCAGTACTCGGGGTCGCGCGCGCTCGCAGGGTCGAGCCACTTGCCGGTGCGGTTGGAGACGATGCGCAGCTTCGGCTCGTTGAGCTTGATGCTTTGCAGGTATTGGCGAAAGCGCGGCAAGATGCCGTCGAGCAGACGCGAGTGGCCGGCCACGTCGACCTTCACCCGCTGCGTGTCGATGCCCTGCTCGGCCAGGCGCGCGGCCAAGGCCTCCAGCGGCGGCAAAGGGCCCGACATCACCGAGAGTTGTGGGCTGTTGGCCGAGGCCAGATCGAGCTCGTCGCCCAGCAGCGGGATCAACTCTTTGGCCGCCATCGGCACGCTGATCATGGTGCCGCGCGGTGTTTGTTCAACCAACTGGCCACGCAACAGCAAGAGGCCCAGCGCGTCTTCGAACGAGAAAACGCCGGCAATGCAGGCCGCCGAGTTTTCGCCCATGCTGTGGCCGATCACCACCTCGGGTTTGATGCCGTAGGACTCCCACAGTTTGGTGAGCGCGATCTCGACCAGGAAGGTCAGCGGCAGCTGCGACGCCGGCTTGGCCAGCAAGTCGGCCAGCTCGGGGCTCCCCTCCTTGGCCAGCAGCACCGGCGCCAGGTCGGCACCAAAGCGTGTCTTGAGAATGGCCAGGCCCTTGTCGACCCACTCGCGGAACACCGGCTCGTTTTCGTAAAGCCCCATGCCCATGCGCACGTACTGCGCACCGCCACCGGGGAACATGAACACCAGCGAAGGGCGGTCGAGGTCATGGGTGTGGTTGAAAACACGCTTGGCGTCGTTGCTCTCCAGCAGCGCGATCGCTTCTTCGTGGTTGGCGCAGGCCAGCACACGGCGCTGCTCGAAGCCACGGCGGCCCGCGTGCAGCGAATACGCAACGTCGGCCAGGGGGGTCTTGGGGTTGTCTTTCAGCCAGGCGGCGAGGCGGCGGGCGTTGTCGTCGAGCGCCTTGCGGTTGCGCGCCGACAGCAGCAGCAACTGCGTCGAGTCATCGATGGGCGTGGCGGTGCGGGCCACGGCCGGCGCTTCTTCGAGCACCACGAAGGCGTTGGTGCCACCCACGCCGAGCGAGTTGACACCGGCGCGACGCGGGGTGTTGCCGTCAACCTTCCAGTCGCTGAGCTGGGCCGCCACGGTGAAGGGGCTGCTGGCGAAGTCGATGCGCGGGTTGGGCGCTTCAAAGTTGAGCGAGGGCGGGATCTGCTTGTTCTCAAGCGCCAGCGTGGCCTTGATCAGGCTGGCCACGCCAGCGGCGGTGTCGAGGTGGCCGATGTTGGTCTTGACCGAACCCACCTTGCAGTAGCCCACACGGTCGGTGGTGTCGCGAAAGGCCTGCGTCAGCGCAGCAATCTCGATCGGGTCGCCGACCGGCGTGGCGGTGCCGTGGCATTCGATGTAGCTGAGCGTGTCGGCGTCGCAGTCAGACACCGCCAGCGCCTCGGTGATGCAGGCGGCCTGGCCGTCGACGCTGGGTGCGAGGTAACCCACCTTGCGCGAACCGTCGTTGTTGACGGCCGTGCCTTTGATGACGGCGTGCACGTGGTCACCATCGCGCAGTGCATCGGCCAGGCGGCGCATGACCACCACACCGGCACCGCTGCCAAACACCGTGCCCTTGGAGCGGTGGTCGAAGGTGCGGCAGTGGCCGTCGGGCGACAGCACTTCGCCCTCTTTGTAGTGGTAGCCGACGCCGTGCGGCACCTCGATGGTCACGCCACCGGCGAGCGCCATGTCGCACTCGCCCGAGAGCAGGCTTTGCACCGCCAGGTGGGTGGCCACCAGCGAGGTCGAGCACGCGGTCTGCACGTTGACACACGGCCCGTGCAGGTTGAACTCGTAGGAGACGCGGGTCGACAAGAAGTCTTTGTCGTTGCCGGTGTGGCGCAGCAAAAAGAGGCCCACCGAGTCGACCAGCTCGGGGTTGCTCAGCAAGTTGAAAGTGAAGTAGGCCCCCATGCCGCAGCCGGCGAACAGGCCCACCGCGCCGTCGAACTTTTCGGGTGGGTGGCCGGCACGCTCCAGCGCTTCCCAGCACACCTCGTAGAACTGGCGGTGCTGCGGGTCAAGGATGGCGGCTTCCTTTTGGCTGAACCCGAAGAACTCGGGGTCGAAGGCGTCCATGTCTTGCAGGCTGATGCCGGCCTTGACGTAGTGCGGGTCAGAGAGCGTGCTGCGCGACACGCCCTTGGCCAACAATTGTTCGTCGGTGTAGGGCTGTGTGGCCTCGACACCGTTCTTCAGGTTGGCCCAGAACTCTTCGGGGTTGGAGGCACCGGGGACCCGGATCGCCATGCCGACGATCGCGATGTCACTCTCGTTTACCTCGCTCATGCGAACTGACCTGCGGCCGAGGCTGGGGTGGGGTTGGGTTGCGGCGTCACGTGACTCATCCTCGGGTCTTCTTTTGTTGTGTTTTGAACGGGCTGCGTCAGGCGCGCACGCCCTGGCGCCGCTGCATCGCCGCGCGGCGGCCTTGCGCACGCGCCTTGCCGGCCTGGGCGCCGGCGTCGTCTTCGCCGTCTTGGGCCAGGTAGTTGCTCAGGCTCTGGATGGTGGGGAAGCGGAAGATGTCGGTGATCGACAGATCGCGCCCCAGTGCATCGCGCAGCTTGCGGTGCGCCTGCACGGCCAGCAGCGAGTGGCCGCCCAGGTCGAAGAAGTTGTCACGCGCGCCCACTTGCGTGAGCTTGAGCACGTCTTTCCAGATGGCGGCAATCTTTTCTTCGAGGTCACTCGCAGGCGCCACGAAGGCTTCACCCACCACCGGCGCGTGGCCGGCCTCGGGCGCGGGCAGCGCCTTGCGGTCGATCTTGCCGTTGGGTGTTTGGGGCAGCGCGTCGAGGTTCACGAAGTGCGCCGGCACCATGTAATCGGGCAGGCGGCTGCGCAGGTGTTCTTTCAGGTCGGCCGCAGGTGCGGCATCTTTGCCGGCGGGCACGAGGTAGGCCACCAGGCGCACGTCGCCCGGCGTGTCTTCACGCGCCACCACCACCGTCTCGCGCACACCCGAGTGGGTCAGCAGCGTGGCCTCGATCTCGCCCAGCTCGATGCGGTAACCGCGCACCTTGACCTGGTGGTCGAAGCGGCCAAGGAACTCGATCGTGCCGTCGGCACGCTGGCGGGCCAGGTCACCGGTGCGGTAGACGCGGCTACCCGCGCTGCCGCGGAAGGGGTGCGCCACAAAACGCTCGGCGGTCAACTCGGCGCGGTGCAGGTAACCCCGCACCACCCCCTTGCCGCCAATCACCAGCTCGCCCGGCACACCGACCGGCGTGGGCTGCTGGCGGGTGTCGAGGATGTAGACCTCTTGGTTGGCGAGCGGCTTGCCCAGCGGCACGATGCCCTCGACCGTGTCGACACGGTGCACTGCCGACCAGATGGTGGTCTCGGTGGGGCCGTACATGTTCATCAGGTGGCCAGCAATCGTGCCCTTGAGCTCGCGTGCAAGCGCGGCCTGCAGCGCTTCGCCGCCGACCATCATGCGCTTGAGGCCGCTCAGCCCCGGCAGCGCCGCCGGGTCGAGCAACAACATGCGCGCCATTGAGGGCGTGCACTGCAGGTGGGTGACATGGTGGCGCGTGAGCAGCGTGGGGATGGAGTAGTCGGCATCGGCGACAGCACGGCGCGGTGTCGCGTGCTTGCGCAGCTCGTTGAGGTACTCCAGGTGCGACAGCACCGAGGCCGAGTCGACACCGAAGTCAATCAGGCACGCCACTTCATCCACACCGATGGCCTTGATGGCGTCAACCTGCTTGAGGCAACTCTCCGGCGTGCCGAAGAGGCCGCTGGTTTCGTAGTAACGGTTGAACGAGTGCTCGAGCAGGCCCTGCATTTCTTCGTCGCTCAGGCTTTGCAGGTCGACGCTGGCGGTGGAGTTGGCGTCGTCCATGCCCTCGCGCTTCTTGAACGCGGGGAATGACCAGGCGTATTGCTTCACCAGGTTGAGCGAGGTCTTGAGGTAGTCGATCAGCGGCTGTTTGACCTTCTCGCGCACGGCGGCTTCATCGGGGCCGACGTAGGCGTGCAGCATCAGCGTGACGTAGCCCTCGCCCGGGTGGCCAGCGTCTTTCCAGGCCTTGCGGTAGGCAGCCAGCTTGCCGTCGAGTTCTTCGACCGTCTGGCCCAGCAAGTGGGTCAGCACGTTGGCGCCGAGCTTGCCGGCGGCGATGAAGGTCTCGGGGTTGCCGGCAGAGGTGACCCAAAACGGCAGCTCCTTCTGCACGGGCCGCGGCAAGATGCCGACCTCGACCTCGCTGCCGGTGGCGCCGGGAAAGCTGCACTTCTCGCCACGCCAGAGCTTGCGCACCACCTCGATGTTGCGCAGCATGATGTTCTTGTTGTCGGCAAAGTTCTCCGGCTTCAAGACGAAGTCGTTCGGCTGCCAGCCCGAGGCAAACGAGATGCCGACACGGCCCTTGGAGATGTTGTCGACCACCGACCACTCTTCGGCCACGCGCAGCGGGTGGTGCAGCGGCAGCACCACGCTGCCAGCGCGGATCTTGATGCGCTCGGTGACGGCCGCAATGGCCGCGCCGGCCACCGCCGGGTTGGGGTACAGGCCGCCAAAGGCGTGGAAGTGGCGCTCCGGCGTCCAGACCGCCGAGAAGCCGTGCTGGTCGCCATATTTGGCGCCTTCGAGCAGCAGCTTGTATTTGTCGTGGCTCTCTTGGCCCTCGCCTTCGGCCTCGTTGGCGGAGAAGTAGAAGAGACTGAAGTCGAGCGGGCGTGCCGCATGCGCACCACGCGGCGCCGCACCCGAGCGCTCTTCGCCGGTGGCGATGACCACATGAAAGCCGCGTGTCAGCGTCCAGCAGAGTTCGAGCACCGAGATGTCGAAGCTCAGGCTGGTCACGGCCAGCCAGGTACCGGGCGGGTCTTCACCCAGGTGGTGGTCCATGCCGGCGAAAAAGTTGACAGCGTTGCGGTGCTCGACCATCACGCCCTTGGGCTTGCCGGTGGAGCCCGAGGTGTAGATCACATAGGCCAGGTGCTGCGGCTCGGCGCCGCCATCGAAGGGCTCGCTCGATTCGGTGGCGATCGAAGGCCAGTCGCTGTCGAGGCAGACCACCGCGGCACGGTGCTTGGGCAGGTCGGCGCGCAAGCGCTCCTGCGTCAGCAGCACCGGCACCTTGGAGTCTTCGACCATGTAGGCGATGCGGTCCTTGGGGTAGCTCGGGTCGAGCGGCACATAGGCGCCACCGGCTTTGTGGATGGCGATCAGGCCCACCATCATCTCGACCGAACGATCGACACACAGGCCGACGAGCACGTCGGGGCCCACCCCCAAGGTCTTCAAGCGACGCGCCAGCTGGTTGGCGCGGTGGTCGAGCTCGGCGTAGCTGAGCGACTGGTCTTCGCAGGTGACGGCGGGCTGGCTCGGTGTGCGTGCGGCCTGCTCTTCGAACAGGCGGTGCACGCAGGCTTCGGCGCGCACCGGCGCGTCGGTGGCGTTCCATTGGTCGAGCACCCGGCTGCGTTCGGCTTCGCCCCACAAGGGCAGCTCGGCCAGCGGGCGCTGGGAGTCGGCCTCAGCGGCGCGCATCAGCGCGGTGGCCTGCTCCTGCATGGCCTGGACCGTGGCGCGATCGAGCTTGGAGGCATCAAACAACCAGCGGCTCGCGCTGCCGTCGCTCGCAAGGGCGATGGTCAATTCGCTGCCGGGCTGGGCGCGGGCAGCGTCGAGTGTGTCGACGATCAGCAGCGCGACCGGCTGCACACGCGGGTCTTTGAGTGCGGCCGAGGCACGCAGCTCGGGCACCCGCGCGATCAGATCGGTGGCGTAAGAGACGCGGCGGCGCAGCTCTAGCAGTTCGTTCCGAACGGCATCGCGCAAGACGCCGAAGCCGCGCGAAAAATCGACCGCGGCGCGCAGCAGCGTCTGTTGTGCAAACCAGGCCGGCGCATGGCCCACCGCGGTGTGCAGCGCGGGGTCGGCAAAGCCGAGGTCGAAGCCGTCTTTGTCGGTCAGGCGTGCAAGGTAGCCGACCAATGCCGCCAGGCGTGCATCGGCCGAGGCGCCTGCGGGCCAGGCCACGTCGAGCTGCTGGTAGTTTTCGAGCACGGGGGCGGCGCTGCGGTCGATGTAGGGCAGCTCCAGCGGTGTCTGCGTCTCAAGGCGGCGCAGCCAGAAGTTTTCGTGGGTGCAGACCGCCGCGTTCGCGGTGGTGAGCTGTACAGCTACCGCGTCATCGAGCAGGTCGAAGCGCTGGCCAGCGCGTGGCGCTGCCGCGAGCGGTCTGCCGTCGAGGGTTTCGAGGCGGGGCAGCAAAACATCGAAGTCGGTCGTCGCCACGGTCAGGCCCTGCGCATCGGCCGAGACGATGCTGCCCGGCGTTTGGGTCGAGCGCGTTTCGGTCAGGCGCAGCTCGGGCACGATCACCGGCTGGCCATTGAACAACGCCTTGGCCGAGCCGAGCGGGTTGGCGTAGGTTCCGAAGTCGAGGGCACGCACCAGCGTAGCGGTGGTGTCAGCGGGCTGATCCCAGCGGATCGCGCAGGCTGCGGCAGGCCGGTCGACATCGCCCCCCGATGTCTCGCCGCCCCCGGACTGGGGCC